>WRAZ01000038.1 GCA_009779925.1 Chitinivibrionia bacterium | reverse complement strand
CCGAAGTCCCGAAGTCCCGAAGTCCCGAAGTCCCGAAGTCCCGAAGTCCCGAAGTCCCGAAGTCCCGAAGTCCCGAAGTCCCGAAAAATACGTTCTCGCCACTGCAAAAGTCAAGTGTTTAGAGGAAAACTGTGTTGTTTTTTGCATTTTTTTCGCCCATTCTTTTTTAGTGTTTTTGCCTCTGAAGACCTAATTTATGATAGTAAAATAATATTTGCCACAAACAAAAAAAGCGGATATTGAAAAAAAGCAAAGGATTTTTACTTCGTTTCTATCCGCCCTTTGAAAAACAATTTGCTGACAACCATCAACCAAGTTTTCGTATCGACTTAACGTCAACCTCTACGGTTCTTACGTTTCTGCCCCTGCCGTCTTGGTTTTTTATGTCTATTTCACCGTAAATTTCTACGTTGTCGTTTTCGCTTATTGATAAACCATGCCAAACTTCTTGGTCTATTTCCAAGGTGATTTCTCCGCTATCGTCGCTGAAAACGTATCTTGAATTTCCTAAACTGCGAAGTATTTTACCACGTAAAATTACTCTTGTATCATCTCTGAGTCTTTGGGCTTGCGACGCCGTTACTACGCGCCCCATACCTTCGTGATTAGCTTCGCCTCTGGGACCTGTAAAACCTTCTGCATAAATGTTTGCGACAAACAAGAAACACACAAGAAATGCCAAAAAGAATAAACGTTTTTTCATAAATACCTCCTAATAAAAACAAATAAAATTATATACACGGCATGCTAAATCAATTAGCGTCCTATAATATAAATATACTATATTGCGCAAATAAAAAGGACGGATATTTTCTATTTGCCTTAAAAAAATCTGAGGTTGCGTAGTTTCAGTAATCAAGAAAAAAATAAAATTCTTATTTTTACTTTGAGCAGAACGTATTTTTATCCGAAAATTGTAAACAAAAAAGGAAATAATCCTATGCGAATTTTGCATATATTGACAATTCTTATAATACTTGCATTGGTTTCGCTTTCTTGCAGGTCGAGCGGAAACTTTAATTTGGGCAGAGGCGCAAGCGAGCTTCCGCTCTATGAATGGCTTGTCGCCGACTATATAAGCGAAATCGGAGAAATTGACAACAACGCTGAAATTTTTATTGTTTCTCAAATACCTTTCCGCGTATTTAATCTGTTTGACCCAAGCGATATTATCGACATCACCGTCAGTCAAACTATTTGGAGAGCGTTGCGAGTAGAAGTACCGCAGGATTTTTTCTTCAATTCGATTTTAGCGGCTAATCAGATTTCGGAATTTGCGCGCGAAAACCCGGCGTCCACCCGCGGAATATTCGGGGATTTGCTTGGAATAACGGAGGTTGCCAACGAAACGCAAAACGTGATTTTCGGAATATTGCCCAGAACCGCCCGCATTTTCGATTTCCGTTTTGAAACGTATGTTGAAGGCGTCGATGAGATGCTGAAACATCTTACTTGGCAGTATAATTCACGCTTTGATGTGTCGTTTGCCGAAAATCAAATAAATATGATAAGAAGACCACAGGTTTCGGACGGAAGCAGAGCGATTTCTTACAGATTTGTCGAAAGTAGCGATAGAGTTTTAACGCTCGGTAGCAAAGAAAACTTGGATATGCTTCTTTTTAAGAGGAGTGATTTGGCATACGTTCGCTCTCGTTTGCGGAATTTTCGGATAAGCGAATTTGAAAGAATAAAGGTTTCGGTTTTTATAAATCCGTTTTTAATGTCTGAAATCGGGGAAGATTTGGCTGAATTGCTGAAAAACACCGAAATTTACAATAATCTTAACTATGAATTGAGTGTTTTTCAGCACGAAAAAAGCGAGGGCGAAAATTATCCTGTCAGAGACAGCATTGTTATTATTTACGATAAAAATAACCCCATCGCTTTTGAAACAGCAAAGCTTTTGGGCGACGATATAAGACATCGCCTAAAGAGAAAAGTCGGAGTTTTTGCCGACACCAACCAGCAAAGGCAGTTTTTCTTTGACTACGATATTGCGATTTCGGCACATTCGGTCTCCGCAGACCCAATATATCTGAGCCGCAGATTTTTCGGCAGAGAATTAAGCGAAGAAGAAATACGAGACCGCTACTTGAAAACCGACCTTTTTGAAATGCGCACGTTCCTTTTATCGTCTCGCAAAATTGTCAGAGGACGATACGGGCAATACATAATTTCAAATTTGGAAGTCGCCAAATGATTACACTCGGAATTGACACGAGTATGTCCGTGGTTTCGTTTGCCGTTGCCAGAGACGGTTGCACTTTAGCGCGTTTTAATGAAGATGTCGGGAAAAATCTTGCGGACAAAATAAGCAATATAATAAAAGAACTTTTAATTTCGGCAAACGTGGAATCGAGCGAAATCGAGCGTTGCGGAATAGTCGTCGGACCGGGGAGTTTTACGGGATTGCGAGTAGGTATTGCTTTTGCCAAAGGGCTTTTTGCAGGAGCAGACACCAAAATCGCCTCAATTTCGTCGCTTGAATGTATTGCAAGAAGTTCGGGAGAAACGGGAAATATTTGTGTTTTCTCGGATGCGCGGCAAGGCGAAGTCTTTTTCGCCAAATTCAGAAATGACGGCGAATTTGTTCGTTTAAGCGATGACGAAAGAATTTTACGCGAAGAAGCGTTATCAAGACGTGAAGTCGGCGATAAAACAATAGAGTTGTCTGACGAATTATCTTTATCGCAAACTTGCGGCGAAACTGCGGCAAATATTGCTTTATCTTGCCAAAACTTAACAACTATCGACGAGGTTTTTCCTAATTATATGCAAGTATCATACGCGGAAAGGTGCAAAAAATGAACTTAAAGCTTGCAATTTTTATACTTCTTTTACTTGTATTTTGCGCATTTTCGCAAGAAATTGCCGAAATTGAAGCCGAAGAAACAGGCGAAATCTCTGAAACTGCCGAAGTCGAACTTGATACGACGGAAATCGACATAAGTTTTGAAGACATTATCGAAGAAATATCGTCAAAAAGAGTTTTTGCTTACATCACAATTACTCCGAGAATTGGCAATGACGAAATACAAAATAATTATGCTGATTTTTTGAGACAAAGAGCGGATTTATTGCTTCCGGCAATTAGACGACAAGCCGAAGATGCGCATTTTCGTCCGATTTGGTATCAGCCGTCTGTTGCTACAGGCGTTTCTTTTAATTTGGAGACAGGCATAATGTTAAAAATCGACGAAAGAACTAACGTGAATTTCGGTGTTGGGTATTCGTTCGACAGAATGCGTGCGGTTTATGCCATAGAAAGCAGTCGGGACTCCGTGCAGGTTTTGCGGGCGACGTCTTCACTTATCAATAATATCGCGTCAATAACGCTTGGCGGAAGCCGAACTTTCGACACTGAGTATTTCAGTATAGAAGGAGTTGATGCGGCAGGGATTTACGGTGGTGCAATGTTTTTGATTTCACGATATTTTGAGCGTGATACCATAATCACAACAGAGCAATTCGAGGAAAATTTTGTGAGCGCGCGTCGAAAAAACACCGACGGTATCGGCGCCGCAGGACGAGTGGGGCTTTTCGCCAGACAAAGAATAGGGGAGCGCTCGTTTTTTGAGTATTCTATCGGATATATAATTCGCGTAACTTCGGGTTTTGACGAATTTTGGGACAGAGGATGGAACGAATGGGAAACCCCGCGAATTGCCCAACGAATTCTGTCTATATCTAATGGTCTGGAATTATCGTTTTCGCTGATTTTTTAATATCTTTTTCTCAAACGCGCGGTAGCAAATTCCATTTGTTCTCGATATTTTGCTACTGTTCTTCGGGCAACGGCAAGCCCTGCTTTTTCGAGTTCTTTTGCTAATTGCTCGTCCGAAAGCGGCTCGGATTTATCTTCTTCTTCAATGAGTTCTTTCAGTTTTTCTTTGATTTTTGCAGTGGAAATATCCCCGCCGTCTTCGCTTTGTTTGTTTTTTATAACCACTTCCGAGAAAAAATACTTCATTTCAAAAGTGCCGAACGGGGTAATTACGTATTTGCTGTTTGTTGCTCTGCTCACCGTCGATTCGTCGAGCCCTGTGTCGGCGGCTATGTCCGAGAGTATCATTGGGACAAGGTGCCGCTCGCTTTTTTGCATTGTGAAAAATTCGCTTTGACGTTTAATTATTGCATACATTACCACAATCATTGTTGTTCGTCGTTGTTCGACCGCTTTGATTAACCAATCTGCCTTGTTGTATTTGTCGCGAATAAAATCTTTTGTATCTCTGTCTGCCTTAAATTGCCGTTTCAACATATCGGAATACTGCTGATTTATCTGCAAATTCGGCAAAAAACCGTCGTTTGCCGCCACTTTCCATTCGCCGTTTAGGTATCTTACGGTCAAATCGGGAATTATAGGTTCGTTGTCGTCGGGTTCTTCTTGTTTTGCGGGCGACATACTTAATTGTTTTACTATCTGCAGTGTTTCTTGAATTTCGGACGGTTCAACTTCGTATTTTTTTGCAAGAGCGGTGATTTTTCCGTGAATAAAATTATCCCAAGTTTTTTGTATTATTTTGTAAATCAAATCATCGTCGTCGTATCCGAGTTTGTCTAATTGCAAAAGAAGGCATTCTTTAAGATTTGCCGCGCCTATTCCTGTCGGCTCACAGGTTTGAATTGCAATTATCGCTTGTTCTATTTCTTGGAAATTTACTTCAAAACGTTCCTTTATCTGCTCGTAATCGGGGTTCAAAAATCCGTTGTCGTCGAGTTCGCCAACCAAATAAAGAGCGACTTTTTGCACGGATTTAGTCAAATCCATATCTATAATTTGTGTTTTCAGTTTGTCTTCCAAGCCGATTTCGTATTGGTGCAAACTTTCGGCGTAATTGCGCTTTTCTTGGTCGTAGTAGGTTTCGTCGCTTTGAAGCTCGTCGCTGAATTCATAGCCGTCTTGCAGGGCGGAATTACTGTCGATGAGATTTTCATCAAGGCAGAGTTCGCCGTCGTCGTCGCGTACTCCTGTTGCCTCTTCGATTTCAGAGAAATTCTGCTCGTCCGATATTTCCAAAAGCGGGTTTAGTTCTATCTCCTGACGAATATATTGCTCTAACTGAAGGGCGCTCTGCTGAATAGTACTCATTACCTGTATCATTTGGGCGGTCTGCATTTGCTTTTGTCCAAGCCCTGCTTCCAATCCAAACGTTAAATTCAAGTTTTGCCCCCTAAGATTAAAGGTTTACATTTGTCTTAAAACATCAGAACTTGGTCGCCTGTGCTCATTGGCTCTTCAAAGCAATTTTGTATGCATATCGGATAATCGCCGTTGAAACAAGCACAACAATAATTTTTGCGCACATTTTCAGGAAAAACCGAAAGCATTCCCTCTACGGTAAGGAATTGTATCGAATCGACTTTCAGGTATTCTCTGATTTCTTCCAGTGTTCTGTTGTTCGCGATGAATTTTTCCTTGTTTGCCATATCCACGCCGTAAAAACAGGGGTTTATAACGGGCGGCGATGATATTCGCAGGTGAATTTCTTTTGGCTGCGCGTTTCGCACAAGTTTAATTATTTTTCGCATTGTTGTCCCGCGAACAACCGAGTCATCGACTATTACGACAATCTTGTCTTTCAGGTGTGCGGCAATCGGATTAAATTTCACTTTTACACCGAAATCTCTGTCGCTTTGCCCCGCTCTGATAAACGTTCTGCCGACATAATGGTTTCGGATAAGTCCAAGTTGAAACGGGAGATTTGCGCCTTCCGAATATCCCAACGCCGCTGTGTTGGCGGAATCGGGAACTCCCATTACAAAATCTGCGCCCTCGGGAATATCGTGCTCTATTGCAAGTTGTCTGCCGAATGCTCGTCTGATGTGTTCAACGCTTTCGTTAAAAACTATGGAATCGGGGCGCGAAAAATATATATATTCAAAAATGCAGTGTGCGTGTCTTTTTGCCATATTTGGAAAAGTGTGTATCGATTCAAGACCATTTTTGCTTATCATTATAATTTCTCCCGGCTCTACTTCTCGCACAAGTTCGGCTTCTATCAAATCAAAAGCGCAGGTTTCCGAGCTTATCACGAAATTATCGCCTAATTTTCCTATTGCCAAAGGTCTTATTCCGAGCGGGTCTCTTGCGGCAAACATTTGGTCGTTGTTTAAAAAAACCATAGAGTAAGCGCCTTCTACCAAACTAAGCGCGACTTTTATTGCTCCTGCCAACGTATCAGCTTTACTTCTTGCTATTAGGTGCATAACGACTTCGGTGTCGGTAGTTGTTGTAAAAATAGCGCCGTCGTTTTCCATATTTTCGCGTAAAAAGTTTGCGTTTGTAAGGTAGCCGTTGTGCGCGGCGGCAAGTTGTCCGTATTTATATTTTGCCAAAATCGGTTGAGAGTTCATAGCGAGAGTATCTGCGGAATAGCGATTGTGCCCGATAGCGTGTATTCCTTGCAAACTTTCTAATATTTTTTCGTTTGCGAACACGTCTCTTACTAAACCCGACCCTGTGTATCGGCTCATTTTTTCGCCGTCCGAACACGCAATTCCTGCGCCTTGTTGTCCTCTGTGTTGCAGAGCGTAAAGTCCCAAATAAGTTAATTCGGCGGCATCGGGGCGGTTAAACACTCCGAATATTCCGCATTCTTCTTTAGGTTTTTCGCAGTCAAATATACTATCTTCAATCATTTTGCATTACCTTTCTTTTTTATTGCCGCCTCAATAAATCCTACAAAAAGCGGGTGCGGTTTTACGGGTCTGGATTTAAATTCAGGGTGATATTGAACTCCTATAAAAAACGGGTGCGTTGGCAATTCTACGACTTCCACAAGTTCTCCGTCGGGAGAAAATCCCGAAAAAACAAGACCGTTCTTTGCTAATTCTTCTCTGTATTCGTTGTTAAACTCGTAGCGTTGGCGATGTCTTTCGTTTATGTCATTTTCGCCGTAAAGTTTATGCGCGAGCGAACCCTCCTGCAATTTACAGGGAAATGAGCCAAGTCGCGTAGTTGCACATTTATCGAATATTTGTTTACTTGTGTTTTTGTTGCACTCTCGGCTGTCGGCGTCTTCGTACCCGAGTACGTTTCTTGCGTATTCCACGACTGCCATTTGCATTCCCAAACCAATTCCAAAATACGGAATGTTGTTTTGGCGAGCGTATTTTGCCGCGACTATTTTTCCTTCGGTCAATTTTTTGTCGAAGCCGCCGCCGAGCAAGATACCGTCCGCCTTGCAGAGCAACTCTTCTGCTTTTGAGTAATCGCCGATTTTGTTTGTTTCGAGCAATCTTGCGCTTATCATATTTATTACAACACGAGTTTTCAGACTTGCCGCGGCATAAATAAGCGACTCATATATAGATTTGTAGGCATCCAGGACTTCTGTGTATTTTCCGACAAGCGCGATTACTACTTCATCTTTTCCTTCCGATATATCCTGAATGTTTTTTATATATTCTTCCCATTCTCCAATCTTTTTATCCTGATAACCGTTTATGCCAAAATGCTTAAGAATTTGTGTGTCAATATTCTGCTTGGCAAATTCAATGGGGCATTCGTAAATTGTATGATTAACATCGGGCGATTCCAAAACGCTGTTTGTATCTACGTTGCAAAATAAACCGAGCTTCTCTCTAATGTCGCTGTCTAACGGTTTTTCACTGCGGCACACAAGCATATTCGGGATTATACCGATTTCGCGAAGTTTTGCAACCGAGTGTTGCGTCGGTTTTGTCTTGATTTCGTCTGCTTTTCTCAAATACGGCACGAGCGACACGTGTATAAAATATGTGTTTTCTCTGCCTTCTTTTTGCTGAAACAGACGAAGCGCTTCCAAAAACGGATACCCCTCAATATCGCCTACTGTTCCGCCGATTTCTACAATTACTATATCGGTGTCTTCGTCGGCAATGCTTCTGATTGCGTCTTGGATTTCATTAACTATATGCGGCACAACCTGAACGGTTTTTCCGAAATACTCTCCGCCTTTGCGTTCTTTTTTTAGAACGGTATCATAAATTCTTCCCGCGCTATAACTTGAGTTTCTGCTGGTTTCAATATCTGTAAATCTCTCATAATATCCCAAATCCAAATCGGTTTCTGCGCCGTCTTCGGTTACAAAGACTTCACCGTGTTCTTTTGGATCCATCGCTCCCGGGTCAACGTTCAGGTATGGGTCTAATTTTTGGTTGGCTATCTTGAACCCTCTCGATTTAAGCAGCAGTCCTATTGATGCGGCGACAATTCCTTTTCCTAAAGAAGAAACTACTCCGCCTGTTACGAATACATATCTTGGTACTTTTGGCATAACTAAAAACTCCGAAAAATAATTTTTGCTGAACAAAAATACTATTTGGGCAACGGTTGCTACCTCATTTTGTTAAAAAAATATATAAATTCCTGCATTGAATTATCGGCAAATAGTATTTTTGCTTTATGAATATTGCAATGTATTTAACAGGAAGTCGCCTGATTACCGGCGCATTGTTTGCTTATTTCTTTATAAACGCCGTTTCTCAAACGGGCGAAATCATAAATATTACCTTTTTGAACGCGGCGCTGATTTGCGTTATCCTTCTCGAACTTTCCGACGCTTTTGACGGAGTAGCCGCCCGAGCGCAAAATAAAGTAAGCGATTTGGGCAAAATTTTCGACCCGATTTGCGACGCAATTTCGCGCCAAACCATATTTTTGTCGTTTTTGCTTGTTTCTGCAATTCCGATTTGGGCGTTTTTGGCATTTTTGTATCGCGACTCTCTCATTTACTTACTCCGAATTATGGCGGCAAAAGACGGCACTGTCTTAGCGGCAAGCGGTAGCGGGAAGTTTAAGGCTATAATGCAGGCGGTCGCCACATTTTTGATTATAGGAGTTTTTTATCTGCAATATTTTGAGGTGAAATTTCCATACACTGTTTTATCGTTCCCGATTTCGTACTATATAATAGCGGTGCCCACAATACTCTCCGTTCTTTCGGGAATAGAATATTATAAGCGCAACTGGGGCGTTATTCTGAAAGGGTTGAAATAAATTCCGCTATCCGTTCAAAATCCGGATTATCTGTGAAAGTTTCGTTGGTGAATTTGAAAAATTTAAGGGCGTTGTCTTTATCGCCGAGCGCCAAATACGTCCTTGCTATATGATAAAACACAACATATTCTTCGGGCAACAACTCTGCCGCTCGCAAAAGCGGGGGGAGCGCTTCTTCGTATCGTCCTTTATTAAACAAAATCCAACCGTAAGTGTCTAAATATGCACCGTTGTCGGGCTCATCTTCGAGGGCAATTCTTACCAAGAACATCGCTTCATCGAGATTTATTCCGCGTTCTGCCCACATATAAGCCAGATTATTTGCGGCAATCGGGTGCCTTGGGTTCATTGCAAGAACTTCTTTGAAGTAATTTATTGCCCGCTCAAACTCGCCGATCCTTTCGCTTGCAACCCCTAAGCCGAAAAGTACTTCGGTGGTTTTTATACCCAAGTCCAAAACTCTGTTAAAAGCGATAATTGCGGAATCGTGTTCACTTCGGGCATTAAAAAGCGAGCCGAGTATTATCAAATTTTCAGCCATTGCCATTCTGGCGATAATAATTGTATCGTTTCTGTTTTTTTCTCTTATTGCGCTTAGCGCTTCAAATGCTTGGGGGTACGCGCGAAAACGCAAAAAGATGGCGGTAAGTTGTCGCAGTTCATCGTCATCTACTTCCGACAATGGTCGTCCGCGTTGTATTACCATAACCGCACTTTCGGGAACGCTACTTACTATGGCGACTTCAATAACTCTGTTTCGCAAAAAGTTGGAATTTGTGTCAAGCATAAACGCGGTTTCAAAAAAATTAAGCGCTAAAAGCGTGTCGCCCAAACGTAGGGCATTGTTGCCTTCTATAAAATACTCCGAAGCCAACTCCAAGAATGATATACTGTCTTGTGTTTTTTGCGCTTGTTCTGCGGGGGTTAAATTATGACCTGCATTTGAACGACAGCCGCTGAGAGCCGTCAAAAGCAGGACGGCGATAAACGCTATTACTGCGAACGAAAAATTATCTTTCCGCCGCAACGACAACATCTATCGTACTTTCTAAGATTACGTCAGTTCCGGGGGTTAGCGACTGAGAAATTACCTGACCCGCGGACATAATTCTGCTTTCCTCATAGCGCACTCTTCCAATTCTCAGCCCTCTGCTTTCGATTGTGGAACGCGCTTCCGAAAGCATTTCTCCGACCACGTTCGGAACGTTGGCGTGCGTGGGGGTAGGTCCTCTTGAAATCATAATCACAACCGGACCGTCGCGGGAAATTCTCGTTCCTGCGGCGGGTTGCGTTTCTATTACGGCGTTAAGCGGAATTCTTTCGTTAAAAACGTGGCGCGACGAAAGGTTTTCAAAGCCTGCTCGGCGTAATTCCGACCTCGACGGTCCTTCGGCAAGCCCTTCTACCGTAGGGATTTGTGCGACCTCAGGTCCTCTGCTCAAGGTAAGAAAAATGTGGCGACCCCGCTTTACGGTTTCGCCAACTTTGGGCTCTTGCCCGATAACAGAATTATGCGGTTCAAAGTCCGAAAATTCTCGTCTGTTTCTGATTGTTCTCAGTCCCAAGTCAAATGCTGTTTGCGCCGCGCGCTCTACGTCCATACCGACAAGGTCGGGAACTATTACGTCGTTTCGGTTTTGCAAGTCGGTAAATCTCGGCATAATAACGTTATCGACTATCAAAAATCCTGCCGCGCCGCCAATGATAAGCATTAAAAACGCCAGTGGAAGCACTACTAACCAAAAATTTTTCACAGAAACACTAAAAGAATATTTCGAACTCATATTACTCTCCATTTTAACTTAACGCGAACGTGTAGAAAATGTTTTTCTTCTGTCTTCGCGGATTTGCTTGCGTTTTGCAGCATTATTAGCTCTTTTTTTTGTTTCGCTCGGTTTTTCAAAATAACGATTTTTTTTGATGTCCGAAACTAAACCCGCTCTCTCACAAACTTTTGAAAAACGTTTTACCGCTCTTTCAAACGGCTCTGTCTCTTTTACAAAAACTCCATTCATAAACTCTAATCACCTACCTTCGTCGCCTTAAATTTGGCTGAAATTTTATTATTACGCGCTAAAATACGTTATTCAACGCATCAAAAACAAGTTTTTCGCAAAAAAAATGAATTTTTCACAAGTTTCTCCGTTTGCGAAGAAATTTGAGCGAATTATCGATATATGTATTATATTTAAAACAAACGTTGCTTTCATATGGAAATAAATTCCGCATTATTGAGGAATTTGGAGAAAAAATTGTAAGCAACAAAATTCAAAGAAAAGGGCAATTATATGAAAAAATCAAAATTATACGGTAGCGGCTTAGCGGGTTTGTTGCTTTTGTTTTCTATTGCGGGAAACGCATTTGCCTGTTCGGATGGTGTAGGGGCGAATAGTTTTCATGCGTACGACAATTTTCTCCATCAACCAAATATGCATTGGTTGCGTATAGGCAACGACCACAGAGAGCCGTTTCTTTGCCCTTTACTGATGAGCCATTCTTTGTTTGCGAACGACAGTATAGACACGCGCGACATGAATCCGACTTTACCGATAGCCGGTATTTCGGGAACGGCGGGTATAATACGAGGTACCAGCGGTACAATTACCAAACGCGGAGGTATTGATGCTTGTGGAAATCCCGCCGGTATCAGTTTGTTTCAGAGAGTCCATGCAAATATTGATGTGCAATCAGGCGGAGAGGTACAATATGCTCTTACAGGAACAGGCGGAACTGTTGGGGGTAGCGGAATAATAACCAGAGTTCCGGTAGCGTATTCCGTTATGCCAAGATTTCCCGATATAAGACCGAGACTGCGAACAAGAGCGGAACACGATGCTGATGCAAATGCGCCTACTCCGCCTTGGCTTATTGAATTACCACACTTGCCGGGGCAATTTGCACATAACCCGAATTGGGATCCGCAATCGGAATTTGAACCGGGTCCGGGTGGTTTTGTATGGCCCGATACTACAATAGATTTGGCGGTACCTGCCAATGGAAGAGTAGTATTAGAACCGGGAGTTCATTATTTCAGGCAGTTGCGAATAGGTGCAAATGGAACACTGGATGTTAAAGTCGAGGGAAAAAACACAAGAACTATAATATATCTGAAAGGAAATTATCCTACTAGCCAAGGAGATGGTTGGCGAGGCAGAGATGCTATAAGACAAGGAACGGGAAAAGCCGTTATAAGAACGGTAGATATAAACGGTAATGAGATCCCGTTTACTTGCGAAGCGGAACACGGCGAAGTATTAATTATTGCATTGGGTTGCATACAGTTTGTCAGCGGCGGTGATATAGAAATAAACGCCAATCTGATAACGATGGGGACTTTAGGTTTTTTCGGCGATGTCGTATTCAAAGGGCAAGCGATAGCGCAACGAATTGTTATAGCCAATCACTATGACGCGGCGTCTAACATTGTTTTCAGAGCGGCAAAAACATTTGCCCTCAGTGTTCCTGCCGCTACCTTCGGTGAACACCCGAATTGGGCGTGGAGAACAAGTGGTTGCGAGCACGACAGTGATCCGGTGTATTATCCAAGCGTTATCCACGGAGTGGGACAAGGAACTCCACTTGAAGAAAGACCGGTTATTCCCGGTGGTTCTTACGACACATCAATTGTCGTGGCTCTTCCTGCAAATGAACAGGTTGAAGAAGGACATATTGACGTAAGATGGACTATTCCTCATATTCCGGGCGTTATTGAGCCTATGTCGGCGGGAACAGGTTCCGATACAAGAGTTCTTGTAGAGGGAACTTTAAGCGGCGGAAATATTACGGGAACTTTCAGATTTACTCCTACTGCTGGCAGCCATACAATAAAACTTCGTATTATAGAAGGCAACGCTTGGAGACCGGACTTGACATTTGATTTGGATTTTGAAGTTCTCCCTACAACTTCGGAGGATAATAAATTAAACCCGTTCCCTACGACGATAACTGTAAAATCTGATCGTGGTTGTAGCGAGGTGGAAATATGTATTCCCGTCGATAATATTACCGGCGTACCAACCCAAAAAATGGTGGGGGAGACTATTACGCTTACGGGAACAGTTGAGCCGGACAACGCAGACAACAAAACAATAGTGTGGTCTGTACTTGATACCGGCGGCACGGGCGCGCAGGTAAACGGCAATTTGCTGACTACGACAACCGAGGGAACTCTCACTGTTTTGGCGACAATAAAAAACGGCAAATGTGAAAATGGCGATTTTGAACAAGATTTTAAAATACTTGTTCATCGTCAAGCAATTGCCACGGTTGTGAATTTTGTTGTGGACGAGGCTGTTTATTTGAGCGGCTCAAACCCTGCCGACGGACTTATTGACACGATACGAATAAGATTTTCGCTTAATTCCAATCGTGCTTTTGAGGTTTCCGAAGAGCAAATTCGAGAACTTGTCGGGGAGAACGCCGAAAGATCTAATTTGCCTTCGGAACGTGGATTTACAGTAAATTCTGCCGATATTTCGGTAAATTCGAACTCAGGACTTATAAATATCAATGTTTCGCAATCGGTGCCTGCTAAAACATATAGGGATAGCAACGATGTAATCAGTATTTCTTATGAAAGGCGTTTTCAGATTTTGCCCGACAGCGCTATGGTAATTCAAGCGAATGTCTCAAGATTTAATATTGCCGACAACATCGCTCCGATAATTGCAGAGGCGTGGTATATTTTCGGTGATGTTGATTGCGAAGTTGACCCAATGGACAGAGATGCAATACCCGATACGCTGAGAATTGCCTTTTCGGAGCGAATACAAAGAAATATTTCCAACTCCGAAATAGAGACGGTAAGAGGGCACGCTTTTGATTTACTGCTTGACGAGGCTATCTGGGAAAATGATTATATCGTAAAAATTCCTGTAAGACACGATAATTCTTTCAGGCATCAAACGGACGATTTGGTGTTTATTTCTGAAAACTCAGGCATAATGGACATAAGAGGGAATGTGCAGAATTTCAGAACGCAACCTGTTATTCTTCGGGCGTTGCGCAATCAACCTGATTACGTTTTGGTAGCATTTCCTAATCCTTGGTCTTTTGACGACCGCAGTAGAGGTAATCATATAACTGTTGTCCTCAGATCCTGTAGCAGAAATGTTGATATGTATGCTTCGTCGGCGCGTATTACGGTATTCGACCGTTTGGGAAATGCTGTAAGCAATACGTGGGAAGAATTCCGTTATGACGAGAATAAACAAGGATTGGTATGGACTTGGTCGGGTCAAAACAGGCGCGGACGAGATGTTGCGGCTGGAGTATATAAAGCAATAGTCAAAATACCCGGATATCCTGATATGAGTATAATGCTCGGAGTCGCCAGAGGAAGAGCGCGCGAGTAATAAGCATAAAAAAACACGGGAGCGAAATATTTCGCTCCCGTGTTTTTTTATGTGTGGGAAATAAATTTGAGTTTTTATTTGAACATTACGGAAATTGTGATTAGCAGTTTATCTACCGCTCTTTTTAATCCGTTTGACTTGCTTTCTTTAATTTCCACAGGATTTTCCGGTTTGATTTTTTCTATTACATCGTAGGCGGCTTCAAATCCAGATTGAATTGTTTTTACGTTTTTTGTTCCGTCGTAATAGCCGTATAAATGTAGAACATTATAAACCGTATCAAAGCAATTTGCCATTTTTTTGTCAAATTGGGAAATGTATCTTTTGTAGAAATCTATTGATTTTCTATTGCTTTTCTTCGGATTTTCTACGCCTTTCATTTCAAACCAAGCGTCAAGAGCGACTAAAACACCCAAATATGCAACTCCGCAAGCAGTTCGCACATATTTTCCGTCTTTGTAATATCTCTCGTCTTCTTTTTTTGCTTTTTGCAACGCCTCATTTGCGTTATCCATATAACGCAATGCCTCGGTGTATTCTTTGCTTAAAAAGATGTTTTGCTCTTCTCTTGTCATTGTTTTTTCCTTTTTTTATCTTTATTATAACAATAAAATACTATTTTGATAACAGCGAATGGCTGAAAATCTTGTTTTTTACAAAAACCACCCGAAACGCAAAAAAATTACGCTTTTTTACACACCCTCTCTACATCCTCAATCGAAATCAAATCGTCCACCGTCGCCTCTTCCGTCGAAACTGCATTCTCAAGTAAAAAATCGCCTACTCTTGTGCGTTTTATGAAAGAGCAATGTCCGAGTGAGCCGCATTGTTTGGCGATGTCTTCGGCTAAGGTGCGGACGTATGTGCCGCTTGAGCAGTCCACTGTAAAGCTTGCGGTTTTTTGGGCGGCGTTGAAAGTCTGCATAGTTAATGAAGCGATAGTTATTTTTCTCGGCTTCATTTCTACTTCTTTGCCCTCTCTTGCTAATTGATACGCGCGTTTTCCGTCTATTTTTATGGCGGAAAATGCGGGCGGAATTTGCGAAATTTCTCCGATGAACTTGGGAATTGCTTCTTTTAATTGCTCTTCGGTCGGAATGTTGTCGCATTCTTTTACGGTTTCGCCTTCGCGGTCGCCTGTTGCGGTTTGCTTGCCGAAATTTATGCCGAATTCGTAGGTTTTGTCGTCTTTCAGGTATTGAATAAGGCGCGTTGCCGACCTGCCGATTGCGACTACCAAAAGTCCCTCGGCGAGCGGGTCGAGAGTTCCGCAATGTCCTACTTTTTTTATCATAAATTTCTTTCGGATTTTTGCTACAATGTTGAAAGATGTGGGACCTTGGGGCTTATTTATTAACAAAAATCCATCTGTAAAATTTTTTGGTTCAATATTCGTCATTATTATCCTTTTCGCCTTGTTTTATTTTAACATACATCGTAAAATACTGCAAATCGTTATCAAGCGGCTCTAATTCGTATTCTATGGGGGACGACGCGCGGCGGGCTATTTCGATAAGTCCGACTCCCGCGCCCCTGCTTTCGGGATTGCTGTTGTCCGAGTTAATACGTTCGCCGTAATATTGGCGCAGTTCTTTTTTATCCATATTGTTCAGACGGTCTATGCGCTCTTTAAGTATTTTGGCGCTACTTGCTTTAACGGCGTTTCCCGTTTGAATAAAATACGTCGAATTCTTAATTCCTAAAATAAATATTCCTTTTGCCGCTTCCGTTTTTACGCCGTCGTTATTGACGTGCTGCTCTTTTTCGGCGGAATACATCATCATATTGTTCATTTGTTCCACAAATACCGAAAAAACCGACTGCGAAGCGCCAAACGGAATGCCGTCGAATTCGAGGCGTTTGAGCAGCATTTTTGCCATTCCGTCAATGCCGTCAGCCCAAATGGGACCTGTGTAAATGACTTCGATGTTATTGTCTTGCAACATTTTGCAGTATTTTGGTATGTTCATTTTTATCGTTTCTCCTTACACTCTGAAAGTTATTAATTGTAAATCATCTACCCGCGCTTCTTCTCCCCGATATTTCTCGAATGTTTCCCATATTTTTTGAGACGCGTCCGCTATCGTTTTATCGTGGTTTTCCAAAATAAGGTTTTCGAAGCGTTTGTAGCCGAACGGGATGGCGAGTTCGCCGCCCGGTTGGTCGAATAATCCGTCCGAGGCAATGTAAAATTTATTTGCGGGATTTGCGGGTATGTTTATGGTTTCGACGTCGTTTTTGCCGCCGAGACTTCCTTCGCCTACAAAAATGCCTTGTCCTCTTATGCGCCGTACTTTGTCGCCGTCGCAAATAAAGACGTTTGTATGTCCCGAAGACAGAGTTATATTTCCGTCGTGCGCGATAAACAGCGCCGCCATATCGCAACCGTCTTTAATTTCGCCGTCGGCGTTTTTGTCGCCGCCGAATACTTCCGCGAACCGTCTGTCGAGCCGCCAGATAATATCGGCGGTATCGTGGCAGTTGTTATTTGAGACTACCGTTTCCAGCGCGGAAAACAGAAACATTGTCAATAGCGCTCCGGGTGTGCCGTGTCCTGTGCAATCGCAAGCGCAAAGCACCGTGCCTTTGTCGAATTTCTTAAGCCAGTATATGTCGCCGCCCACTATGCTTGAAGGTTTCCAGATTACGCAAGCTTCCGAAAATGCGCCTTGCAAGGTCTCGTTTTGGGGCAAGAGGTGTCTTTGAATTTTGCTTGCGTATGTAATTCCCGCGACAATATTGTCGTGCGCTTCTTTTGCCTCATTTTTTTCGATATGCAACATCATTGCTACATATTCCGTGCAGTTTTGAAAAATATTTACGCCTTTGGCTATTTGCTCCGCCATTTGAGTGCACCTGTCGTTTCCGCAGGCGCCGCAGTCGTGATGTCTGGATTCTTCGTCGGTTTTGCCTAACGATATAAACGCATTTTCTATGCCTTCTTCCGTTATGGTTATTTTTTTTACATTAATCGGCGCGTATTCTCTTATAAAGTCGTCGAGTTGCAGACGTTCGTCGAATTTTGCGAACAAATCGTCGAGATATTGTCTGCTTTTTTGGCTGTCGATTGCCGTTTGGCGTATTTTGTCCATACGGGCGTTTATTTCGAATATATTTTTATCGTCGCACTCGCAACCTGTGCCGAGATTACAGCCGTCCGCGCAGTTGAGAACGTCAAAAACAACGGGAAGACTGTCGGGGTTGCTTTCGCAATATTTGTCCAAAGCGTCGTAAACAACCTCCGTGCCTTCGGATTTGTCCACCCGCAAGGTTTTTCCGACATAGTGCTCAATGGTTTCTTTAAGTCCGCCGGGGAGGGGGTATAAACTGCCTATGCCGGCGTCGTAGTGGTCGAAGCCGCTCGGTTTTTCGGGAAGAGCGATATTGTTTTTTTCTATGTATTCCTGAAATGTTTTTATTGTGATATTATAATCGACCATACCTGTTGCTTTAAATTCGCAACTTTTGGCGATACACGGCGAAAGCGCCGCGATTTTATCTGTAATTCCTTCGTAATCGCGCATATAAATCGCCGTACAAAGCATCGGAGAATGCACGGGCGAGAGATATTGAATAAGTTCGTGGCGGTGCATAAGTATATAATTGACTATAACGGGGCAAGGTTGAGTTATAAGATGAGGAGGCTTGTTTCGGTCGATATAGCGCAAATATCCCCAAGTGCAAATGTCCGCTCCCAAAGATACGTCGTATATTTTGTTTACGCCCAAGTCGCGCAACCAAGCAATTATACGTCCGAAGTCGCTAAAATTGCTCTTTGCCGCGGGCGCCGTGAACATACTTATTTTTACGCCGCGTTTAAGGTCGGCAAAAAAACGTTCTGCGTCGTCTTCGTAATAACGAGAGCCGTGGTGGCACGCTTTTTGGCACGCGCCGCATACAATGCACTTTTCGTTGTCTATTTTAACAATTATTTTTCCGTTGATTTCGCGTACGACATTCGCCTCGTCAACAGGGCAAACTCGAACGCAGTGGTTGCATCCTACGCACTTGTTTCCCTCATTGTGAATAAGTTTTCGCTTTGAACTAAGCGCCGTTTCGTTTTCCATAGCCGTGAATTTTACGCCGTTTCTTCTATGACAATATTGAATTCCAAATTATCCATATCTTCTTTGAAATCTTCGCCGCATTCAAGCATAATTTCGTTGTCTTCCGTTGTTATCCAGTTGACGATTACCTTATTGCCGTTTATCGAATGTTCGTCTAATTTATACAGCATATTCAGCAACAATTTTGTGGTGGAGCTGTTGAAATAACTTATGGCGCAGTCAAAGGTGAATGTTTGGAAATCAGACGTCAGGTACTCGTTAAGCCAATCGCTTACGGGCTTAAAAAATTCCGCTACGCTTTCGTGAAAACATCTGCCTTCCAGCCTCATATAGTTCTTTTCTTCGGAAATGAAAACATAAGGCGTCGAAGTAGTCCTTTCTTTTTCCAGATTAAATGCCATTATTCTTTCCCTCCCTGTTTTATAATCACAAACATTGTAAAATATACCAATCCGTTTTCCATCGGCTCAAATTCGTATGTAAGCGGCTCTGTCGCTCGTCGCGCAATTTCAATCAGTCCTACGCCCGCGCCCTTGCTTTCGGGATTGTCGTTTTCCGAGACCAACCTTTGTTTGTATAATTGGCGCAATTCTTTTTTGTCCAGCGTATTAAGGTGGTCGATACGGGTTTTGAGGTTTTCCGCGTTAGCAGGCGTTACGGCGTTTCCCGTTTGCACGTAATACGTCGAGTCCTTAATTCCCAATACGTATATGCCTTTCGGAGTTTCCACGCTCTTGCCTGTGGAATTTGTCATACGCGTTTTATCGGCGGAATGCATCATCATATTGTTCATCTGTTCCACAAACACCGAAAAAACCGACTGCGAAGCGCTGAGCGGTATGTCTTCGTATTCAAGGCGTTTCATCAGCATTTCCGCCATTCCGTCAATACCCCCCGCCCAAATGGGACCGCTGTAAATGACTTCAATATTGTTCTCTTCCAGCATTTTGCTGTATCCGCGCACATTGAAATTCATACGTTCTCCTCTTTAAAAGTTATATACGTGTATCTGTTGCGACCTTTGTCTTTTGATATGTACAACGCCTCGTCCGCGCGTTTTATGTAATCTTGTCCGCTTTGCGTATGTTCGACGCGCGCGGTAGTTATTCCTATCGATATGGTTGCGACGCCCGCTTCGTTTTTTTCGTGCAAAATGTTTTTCGCCATAACGTTTTGAAGTATCATTTCCGCAATTTTGCGCGCGCCGCCCTCGTCGGTGTTAGGCAAAACGACGACAAATTCTTCGCCGCCGTATCTGGCTACAAAGTCGTCCGTTCTGGTAACGCTTGCCATAAGCGCGTCCGCTATCGACTGCAAACAAACGTCGCCCGCCGCGTGTCCGTAAGTGTCGTTGTATTTTTTGAAATTATCCACGTCCATCATCATAACGCTCAACAGTCCGCCGTTCGCGCGGGCTAAGGTGCCGATTAACGACCTCATTCTCTCTTCCATATATCGTCTGTTGTAAAGTCCCGTCAATACGTCAACGTTAACTTTATCAGTCAAGCTCAAATTACTTTCGTGTAAATTTATTGTGGTTCTGTCGGCTACGCGCGTGGCTCTGCGCAGTTGTTTCAGTAATTTTCCGTATTCCTTCACAATAACGCCGTAATTTTCGATACATATATTACGGTCGTCGCTCGTTTTAGCCATACGCTCCAAGGCGTCGTCGTATATTCGCTGTTCGTTTTCAAATAAGTCTATTTCCATACTTTGCCTGCCCCCATTTTATTTTTTGCCCGACGGTAAAAATAATATTTGGTAATATAAAATAGCGATAAAACGGTAAAAAAAGCGTATAAATACAAGATTGTGGTTTTTTATTATAACTTCTCTGCAAACAATTTATGCCGCTTTCCGCCAAATCCCTTTTGTCGCTTCACAAAAAATCCCGCCGCACGACCGTCTCACGTTTTCCATACGTCCCGAATTTCTTTTGGGAACTCGAACCGCAGGCGTTGGCGGGGCTATTAGTATAGGGTTTTTGCGCAACAGCGGACTTTATTTGGGCTTGGAATTAAGAGGCGGATGGCGCAATGTTTGACATCGGTGGCACGTTCAACAAAGACGGGGTTAAGAAAAACATTCTCGGACTGAGCGGCGGCTGGCAAAATAAATATACATACGCAAAAATCTGGGACTACGGAGAACATATAGACAACGTGCGGAAAAACAATTTGGCATTCGGCAGCGTGTTTTGGCGAATACTCATAGGACGGCGCTCAAATCTGGATATTACAAACAGATTGCTTGTCGGATATTTGGTAAACGGCGATTACACGGCAAGTTTGCTTCAGGGAGATATTCCGTGGCGCGCGGATTTCGACCGTCGCCTTAACTTGACTTATTCGCTCGGAATCGGCTGGACTTTTTTGCGAACGAAATCCACGCCCGAAAACGATACGACAGCAATAAACAACACAAGAAGAGACCGCGGCAACAACAACGGCTCCCGAAGAAATTCGCGGAGGAGTTCGAGGAGGTGAGGAAAACTAACAAAAAGGCAAGATTTTCTTGCCTTTTTGTGTGGTGGTTGCGATAATAGATTTTGTTAGTGATTATGCTAAAGCAAACTGCTTCTTTGCATCTGCTAATGGAACGCCTTTTTCCCAAAGAGCAAGCAATTGTTGCATTCCTTGTTGCATTCCTTGTT
>WRAZ01000037.1 GCA_009779925.1 Chitinivibrionia bacterium | reverse complement strand
TTCTTTAAGCGACTTCGGCTTTATCTCAAATACCTTTGTCGCGTTCAGCAAAAAGGGAAACTCTCTCGGGATTTTTAGGGTTGCAGTGGCGATGTATGAGCCTGCGTTAATCGCTTCTTTGTCAGTTGTTATAATCAATTCCAAAGTATCGCCGTTTGCCGTTGTGGCGGTAGCGGCGGGGATTTGTCTTTCGCCGTTGAATGTAAAATTCGGTTCGTCCCAAGTTATTGTAATTGCAAATGCTTGCAGATATGGGAAACCGTTATTTATGTAGCCTGTCGGGTCGATTCCCCAAGTATTGGTGAAGTCCCAGCCTGCTGCCGATAAAAATTCAGCATTTTTCAATTGTGCTTCTGTGATAAGTGTACCGCGACCATTGTTTCGAATATCGTTTGTGTGAAATGAGTTAATTACACTACCTCTTTCTTCATAAATTCCTCCGACCAAACCACCGCCATTTTCAGTTACTTTACCCAAAGCATAAGAATTTAAAACACGTCCACTGTAAGAAAGAACTCCTGCTAATCCGCCTGTCCATGAACGATGTCCTATAACATCTACGATAGCATAGGAATTTCTATTTACGCTGCCGCCCGCATCTCCTACTAATCCGCCAACCTGTGTCCCGTTGACTGCTTCGACAGTTCCTATTACGACACAGTTTTCTATAAGCCCGAACGATGCTCCGCTCGCCACTAATCCGCCAACAAATTGTCCGCCTGTAATATTGACAACAACACCAAGATTTCGTATTACACCACCGGCAACCCCAAATAATCCTTGAAACCATATTTCTGAATTGTTTACATAAACACCGCTGATAACATTACCACTACCATCAAATGTTCCACGAAATATGTTTTCATGATTCCCAATCGGCACCCATTGATTTTCCTGATTTCCGTTGAGGTTAATATCATTTAACAACAAAACAGTCTGCCCTGAAAAATTTCTTCCCGCGTTTGCCGTATCCCTAAATTCGTGTAATTCTTCGGCGGTTGATATTGTTATTCGTTGAGCAGTCCAGTCAATCTGCCCACATACCACGCTCGCGGCAAACATTACCGCCAAAACTAAGATTTTTTTGAAGTTCATTTAGAACACTCCTTTTTTAAGTTTAATAACCAATTTCAAATTCAAGGAGTGTCTCGGAAAATAACAAAAGGCGCACTCCATTTTCTCACCCATTTCCGAATCGCGAGGTTATCACCAAAACCTATTACACCGAAAATAAACGAGAAAGGAGTATGCCTACCGATAGACATACGTTTTCTCATTTTCTCGCGTAATTGAATATTGGTGATATTCGCGATTGAGAAAACGAAAAATTCATTTTTTTGTATCAAAGAACGTAGAGAAAATACTATTTGTTTTGGAGTGCTGCGGTGGATTTTGTGGTTTTTGTGGAAAAAATAAAAAAAGCGGATAGTGTTATCCGCTGTGAGTTAGATAAAATTACGCGAAAGCGAATTTCTTTTTGGCTTCGGAGAGAGGAACGCCGCTTTCCCAAAGAGCAAATAATTGTTGCGCTGTTCTTTGCGTTGCCCTTTGCTCCCATTGCTGTTCATAACGCCCTTTGAAGCCGCTCTTTTTCATATCGTTAACTAATTTTTCCCATTTATCCATATCTGCCTCCTTAGACAATATTGACCCGTTTTCTAAAAACATAACTTCCCACCAAGGCAACAATGATACAAAGTTTTCCTCGTCTTCTACGGGAAGTTCCAACACTTTTCTCGCTGTTGCTTCGTCTATTTTTGTCCGCAACGCCTTTAACACCAAATCAACGTCGCTTAATTCGCTACTGACAATAAATTGTATTGCAAGCGATTTACTTGCATTTACTCCTTTTCGGGAAATATAATATATGCCTTTGCTTTTGCGCAATACCTTGTAATCAAATTCCGTTTTTAGCGTTTCAAATAAGGTTTCCGGTTTATTCAAACAAACTATTGTTACGCTCATATCGGTAAATTTCACGTTTTCCTGAGAAGCGTAAAGCCCGACATAGCCGAATACCACTTTGTAAAAAACAGATAGAGAAAGTTTTGATTCGACAGGGCTTTTATATTCTATTATGTTGTGTTTTCTGAATATTTTTCCCCAGCTTGTTTCTATATCAACATCTTTGTCTTTTTTTAATACAATTATGTCTATTTTCGGCGGACGTTTAGAAAGAGGATGTTCATCTTCGAGTGAAATGTCTCCGTTTTTTACGTATTCCCGCAAGCGATAACCGAATGCTGAAAATGCCGCTTCGTGATAATTTGCATATTTTTTGGATTTTGGCTTAGTGGCTTTCTGTTCGGTTTTTTGCATTTTTTGCCCATTCTGTTTAGTGTTTTTTCTTAGAAAAACTTGTTTTTTGATAATAAAATACTATTTGGCAGATGCGATTGTCAAAAAACAGTTTTATTCAACTGAGTTTTCGACTTCCTTCTCCAAAATCAGAAAACGCCTTCTTTTCACCTCCCGAGCGGCGGCTCGTTGTCGTCGTCAAGCGATACCATTCCGATTGACTGCAATTCTATTCCGCCGACAACCTCGTTATACGAAAGCACTATCATACCCGGAATGTCGTTTTCGGTTAGGCGCTTCATTTGCAAACGAATTATGGGGGACGCGACAAGTATGGGCATTTCTCCCATTTGCTTAACTTTTTGCACTGTCTTTTTAACTGCTTCTATAATTGCTCCCGCGTCGCTCGGAGATAAATTCAGTTTAACCGAGCCGTCGTATTCG
The DNA here is from genome assembly GCA_009779925.1 of Chitinivibrionia bacterium. Lineage (NCBI taxonomy): Bacteria > Pseudomonadati > Fibrobacterota > Chitinivibrionia > Chitinivibrionia bacterium. The sequence continues at coordinate 18,461 of WRAZ01000037.1, read as the reverse complement.
GCGAGAGAGCCTTCTAATTTCGCTTCCAAATTGGGGTCTAAAGTCATAACTTTTATTGTATTGTCGGGATTTTTTATGCGTTCACAAATCTGCGCGCAAAGTCCGTTGCGCGTGTATTCCGTAAGCACGTCGATATTTTTATTCTGACGACCAACATCGCCCAAAATTTCCAAAATTCGCGGTAAATCACGGATAGAAACCTGCTCGTGAACAAGATTTTGCAACACCTTATGAATTTCGCCCAAAGACAATATCCCCGGGATAACTTCGTCAACAACCGCTTTGTTGCTGTCTTTTATGTTGTTTATGAGTTCTTGGGTGTCTTGACGAGTGAGCAAATCCTCGGCGTTTTGCTTTATTACCTCTGTTATATGCGTTGCCAAAACCGCCGGAAGTTCCACAACAGTATAGCCGCTCATTTCCGCAAAGTCCTTTTGGCTTTCGGTTATCCACACCGCAGGCAAGCCAAACGCGGGCTCTACAGTCGGTATTCCGCGAATTGCCTCCAAATTGCCCGTCGGGTTCATCGCCAAATAACTGCCGCTCATAAGCTCGCCGTCCGCAACTTTTATTGTACGGATTTTTATTACGTATTGGTTTGGCTCTATCTGCATATTGTCACGAATGCGCACGGGCGGGATAATAAAGCCCAACTGCACCGCCAACTGATTGCGAATTTGTTTTATCCGCTCAAGCAAATCGCCGCCCTGAGCCGCGTCCACAAGAGGAATAAGCGCATATCCGATTTCGAGTTCAAGCGGGTCAACTATCAGATAATCTTCAGCTTTTTCTTCGGCGTCGCCTGTAAGCGCAGTTTTCGGAACTGCGTTTTTAGCCGCTTCTTCTTCTTTTAGTTTTAGTTTGTTTGAATGCCAAATCATAAATGCTATACCGCCCAAAGACAATGCGATAAAAGCAAAAACGTGGAAAGGAAGCCCGGGGATAAATCCAAACAAAAACATTGTAAGCGACGCAACAAAAAGCGCTTGGTAGTTAGAAAATAATTGATTTGAAATATCTGCGCCCAAAGAATTTTCGCTGCCTGCTCGGCTCACCAGAATACCTGTTCCCACCGAAATCATAAGCGCGGGCATCTGAGATACAAGTCCGTCTCCTATGGTTAAAACCGTAAAGGTCATAAGCGCCGTTTGAAAGTCCATTCCCATCATTGTCATTCCGATAACAAAACCGCCTATTATGGTTATTATCATAATGAGAATACCCGCTATGGCGTCCCCTTTTACGAATTTTGACGCACCGTCCATAGCACCGAAAAAGTCCGACTCGCGCGAAATATCTTTACGACGTTGCTTTGCCTCTTCTTCGTTGATAATACCTGCGTTAAGGTCGGCGTCAATCGCCATTTGTTTACCGGGCATCGCGTCCAAAGTAAAGCGCGCCGCAACTTCGGCAATTCGCCCCGCACCTTTTGTAATAACCAAAAAATTCACCAATACTATAATAAGGAATATTATTACCCCGACGACAATGTTGCCGCCTGTAACAAAATTTCCGAATGTCTGAATTATAGCCCCGGCTTCTCCGCGCCCCAAAATAAGACGGGTTGTGGCAATATTAAGCGAAAGCCGAAACATAGTAACCGCCAAAAGAAGCGCGGGAAACACCGAAAAGTCCACGGGGCGCTCGTTATACATAGAAATAAGCAAAATCATTAACGCGAGCGCAAAGGCAATCGCGAGGAAAAAGTCGATAATGAAAAGCGGCAGAGGAATTACCATCAAAACAATGACGAAAACTATCGCGGCGATAATTATAAATTCTCGCTGTTTAGCAAAGGCGTTCGCTAAATTGTTTTTTTGCAGGGCGCTCCCTATATTCGCAAAATTCATCATTCCTCCGTAAAATTTGCGCTAAAAATATTATTCGCCGAAGTTTGCCTGCGCTTTTTTGAACATTTCGTCTAAAATTAGTTTATATTCCTCGTCTTGCTTTTCTCCGATTTTGCCGTCCAAGCATTCTACAGGGATTTCGTCTAAAAATCGGCAGGGCTTTATTTCCACCGCCCTGTTGCGAACTTGCTTAAAGCGCGAAAACGATAAAAACAGCCGCTCCTTCGCCCTTGTCATAGAAACATAAAAAAGCCGCCGTTCTTCCTCGATTTTTCCTTCGTCGAGCGATTTTTTACTCGGAACAAGCCCGTCTTCCAAAATCGGAATGAACACAACGGGAAATTCCAAGCCCTTGGATTTGTGCATTGTCATAAAAACTACGGATTTTTTTGTGAATTCACTGCTTTTGTCGCCCCAAGCCAAAGAAATATTTTGCAAAAACGCTCCCAGAGTAGCGAAATTCCCTTTGCCAGCCTCGTAATTTTCGAGCATTTTTACGATTTCTTCAATGCTTTCAAGGCGAAATTCCAATTTTTTCTCGTCTTCTTCCGTTTTTTTCAGCATATCTACGTATTTTAGTTCGTCAATCATTTCGCGCAGAGTTTTACTGAGCCTCTGCCCTCCTTCTGAAAACTTTTTTGCGTATTTTTGCATAAATTTAACGTAATTTTTCAAATTTTCAGATTGCACCACGTTTATTCTCAGCGCCGCGCCTGCAATCTCTTTTCCCTCGGCGCACGCTTCAAAACTGTCCCAAAGCGAAAGTTTTTTTTGCCCTGCCTGTTCTTCTATCGCCGAAATAGTCGAAGCGGTAATTCCTTTATTGGGAACTTGGACAGTCCGCAACAGCGATAATTCGTCGAATTTATTGGCGAAAAAACTCAAATATGAAAAAATATCTTTAACTTCCCGCCTGTCATAAAAACTTTTTCCGCCGTGTATTATATAAGGAATACCCGCTTTGCGAAATCCGTCTTCAAAACGTCGCATAAGCAAATTTGTGCGAAAAAGCAAAGCAATTTCGTTGTTTTCGTACTTGACGCTTGTTTGGCGTTCTCCCGCTAAATTTGCGGCGGTTATTTCTTTTATTCTTTTGAAAGCAAGTTTGGTTTCGTCGTCCATATCACTTATATCTGTTAGGTGTTCGGCACCATTTGCCCCTGTAAATTCCTTTACCTTATCGACGACAAATTTAACTTCGTCGTCTTCGTCGTGCGCTTTGTAGGCGCAAATCGGCTCGCCTTTTCCGATAACCGAAACAATATCTTTCGTTTTTCGGCGGACGTTTTTGCAAACCATTGCGTTTGCGCCGTCCACGATTTGTTGAGACGAACGGTAATTTCTGTTAAGAACTACGGTTTTGGCGTGTAAAACGGTTGCAAAATTCAAGATATTTTTAATTTCCGCACCCCGCCACGAATAAATTCCTTGGTCATCGTCGCCTACAACCATTAAATTGTTGTGCGGCTCCGCAATCATTCGCACCAATTTTAACTGTACCGAATTTGTGTCCTGAAACTCATCGACCGAAACAAATTTATATTTTGAGCGAAATTTTTGCAAAACATCTTCTTTTTGTGAAAAAAGTTTCAACGGAAGCAAAAGCAAATCGTCGAAATCCACAGACTTTCGTTTATTCAGAATTTTGCAATACAATTCGTAAAGCTTGGCGACCGATTTTTTTTCGGGGTCATTTTTCAGGTCTTCGGGATAAATTCCCGCATTTTTTGCGTTCGATATTTCACGTAGCAAATCTTCGGGCGGAATTTCGGCAAGTTTTTTTGTTCCGATGTCGCGCACCGCCGTTTTTATTGTCGAAATTTGGTCGTTTTCGGAAAGTATGGTAAAATTTTCGTGTAAATTAAGGTGTTTTCCGTATTCTCGCAGAATTTTTACTCCAAGCGAATGAAATGTTCCGACAGTCATACGCTCTGCCGCATCTTCTCCTACTGCTTTTGATATACGCTCTTTCATTTCTTTTGCGGCTTTGTTTGTGAAAGTGAGCGCAAGAATTTCTTCGGGTTTAGCGATTTTTTCTTTTATAAGGCGTTCCGTACGCGAAGTTAAAACCCGCGTTTTTCCCGACCCTGCGCCCGCTAGTATTAAGAGCGGTCCGTGCGTGTGGAGAACTGCCTCTTTTTGCCTTTCGTCAAGTTTTATTGCTGTCATTTTTATTTAAGTCGCCGACTTCCTTCCTTCTTAATTTAGGTATTTTATCGTCAATATACATCGCGATACCCATAACTAAAAACACGACAACCGCAAGCAATATCAGCATTTCTATTGAGTTCATAAAAACCTCCTTTTTATCTATGTAAATATACTAAAATTCCGCTGTAAAATTCAATGGGAATGCTGTTTTTTGTGTTTTTAGGCGAATTTTGCAGTATTATTGTATTAGCGATATATTTCATTTTCAGAACAGGAGGAAACATGTTGCTGTCTAATTTCTATATTAAAAATCTAAAAAAAAATAAAAAATCTAAAAAAAATCTAAATTCTAAAATACGCAAATATATAAAAAGTGCGTATGTGTTGTGTTTTCTATTAGGTACAGGTTGGGGACAAACAAGCGCTTGTGGGCAGCAACCAAGTTTTGCGGGCAATGTGCTGATTATCTACAACGACCCGCCACCGAGGTTTGACGAAGGTGTCGATATACAATATTCCGAAAGGGCTATGCGGACATTTAGAGCCGCTCTTGCCAGCGACCGTTCTCACGTTGCGTCTTTTCCGACAAATATAGGCTGGACTAATGTTTTTGATGCCGATTGCGCTATACCTCAACTCCAAAACGTGGGTAGCGTTAACACTCTTCTCGTAGGAAATACACAGCGAGGTTTTGAAAATGCTTTAATAAGCAAATTCGGCAACTCGGGAACAGACGATATTGACGGTCAGCCGTTTGACCGTGCGGGTTTCAATGAATTTCTCAGTCAGGACAATCCCCTTGCTTATTGGTCGCAAGTGTACGATTTGAGATTTAATGACGCAGGCTGGCCCCATAATAACGAAGATATGAGTTCTATAACAAACAGAGACATAGAACTGTTCGGTAATTATTTGAGGTCAGGCGGAGGATTGTATGTCCAAACAGTTCGCGCGATGGCTGGTAATGATCCGTGTTTCAGAAACAGAAATGCCGGGGTTCAAAATTTAATAAGAGCCGTAACGAGAGACATAGGGTATGACAATATACACAACCGTGGTAGCGTTGGCGGTCATGTTGGTAGTTTTGAATTTCACGATTGGCAAAATTTTAATTGTAGCCCAAACGACTTAGCGCAAATGCAACAACAAAGTCCTATGCATTGGAGAAATCCGGGCGTATTCCCTGTCAATCAATTAACTCACGGCAGAGCTCTTATGACTCGAGCAGGGGCAGATAGAAATCAAGCATTGCTGGTAGGTTGGGACACGGAAGGTATGGCTCCTTCGATAGGCAACGGAATGTTAGTTGTAGGTTATTCTATTATAGCGTGGGTACCTCAGCATTCGAGCTCAGGTACCAACAGGGTAAGTTGCGCAACATTCGGAATTATTCAAAATCTTTTTACGCTTATGAACCAGCCGATGTTTGAAATAAATAAAGAGTTTTTTGAATATCAATCTTCTCCTGCCGTCCCATTAACGGAAATAATGAACGGAAGAAGAGGAACTTGTCGCATAACCATCAGTAATATGGCAACTTACGCAGTTCACGATTTGGTAATTGCCGACCCGTTGCCGCCTTGCCTTGTGTTCGTTCAGGGAAGCGGAAGACCAACACAGCCAACGCTTTCGACAGACGCGCAAGGCAGAACTGTTTTAACTTGGTCGAACATTACGTTGCCCGCCAAAAGAGGCGAAACGTATGTGGAATTTGACTTTGAAGTAAACCTTCAAGGCAACTGCGATTGAGCAAAAAAAGGAGAATTTATGAAAAAAAATATATTAATTTTACTGCTTTTGGCAGTAATATTCGCTGTTCCCGTTTCGGGACAAGCGCCGAATGCAAATACCGCACGTATAATTGATTTTTGGATTGACCCTGCATTTCCAAGCCCAACACAGGGAACGCAAGCTACTTTTAATATAACCCTCGCATTTAATCAAAACCAACACAATAGACAACCTGTGTTTCTTACAGTCGTTGCCGCGCCGAGAGGAAGCGCTATAAACAATGCTCAATGGGCTGTTAATTTATCGACAAGCGGCGCACCACCATTAGTACCATTTTCGAATGTTGCCAATACTGCGGCGTATCACATTCCTAACGGGCAATTTGTTTGGAACGAAACAAGAACTTTTCAATTTAACTTTACAGTTCCCGATAATTTCAGAGGACTTTGGGACTTTTTTGTAATAACAAGCGCTCGAAATCCTTATAATGCGCCGCCTGCGGGTTTCAATAACAATATAAATATGGTAAATCCCTACTTTAATGCAACCAATGCATTTTTCAACCGCAGCAACGCTAAAACTTTTGATTTTACAGGGACAAGGCACGTTATATACAACACCGCTTTTGTGGGCATTAAATCATCCACCGCGACACTGACTATTATTGACACCCCGGAATTATCAGACGCGTATGTTGACGTTATTCTTATCCCGCAAGAAAGATCGGCAAATTATCCGCAAGCTCAGCCTTTCGGCTTTAGTCAAGAAATCGAAATCCGTTTTGACGCCGGCGACGGCGATACTCTTTGGTATTCGATAGGAGTTGATTCGCTCAGCATTCAACAATTGCAGTCAAGCCAAATGCCCCAAACTACAATTACTCCGACAGTCGTCGGAATTAATGCAAACGCAAACACTTTCTTTGTAAGCGTTTATGTTGCGGGCGGCACAAACGAGCCGACTTACAGAGTTTGGAGATTTGTAAGAGAAGAGCTTCCCGAACTTATTATAACTCCCGCGGGAAGACCCGAAGCGTATAGATTTTCCGAAAGCGTTGCGGTTAACGCGCGAATAAACAATCTTAATGTCGCAAATTTGCTGAATTTCGGAATATGGTACACAACGGACGGCAGCGCTCCGATAGACAATGACGGACCGACCGCAAACGCAGAATTGCTCACAAGAAACGCTTCGGGAGATATCACGTTCACACAAACCACGCAAATGAGAATTGCGGCGTGGGCGGACGACAGATTGCCAACGGAAATACAAACGCACAATTACCGTCGAATAGCCGATGGGACAGACGCTTTCTTCTTTGACACAAACGGCGACGGAGAGATTGACAGAGTTGTTATCAGAACAACTATTCCCGTCGTAAACCCGCCCGAAAACGTACAACTGACTTCGCCTTGGAATTCGGATGTAGTTGTAAACACATCTGCAAACCCTAATATAGCTATCGAACGGATTAACGAGAGAACGATTGTGGTGCGTACCACCGCGCAAAACAATATTTTCCCGTCTCCGAATTATGCGTCAGAGATAAGAACGAGTTTTGACGCCAACCGTCAGGGGCTCGGACGACTTTTCGGTGCCGAATACAATGAAAACAGCACTTTTGCAATCGGCGATTCCATTGCTCCGATTGCAGTTTTGGCGCGTTTTGACTTCGGAGCGATAGATGTGGAGCACTACACGCAAACAGGGGAAATTGTAAGAGACCACGATATGCTCAGAATAACATTCAGCGAGCCTACTCGAGTTGACAGAACTTTGGGATATAACATATTCAACTTTTACAGAGCTGGAAATGAGTCCGAAGACATTCGCCGATTCCAATTAAACCTTGAACTTGTTGAGCAAAACGCAACGATGACGACGGCAACATTCAGGGTGTTAAGCGACCAAAGCGCGCAAAGACCGATAATCGGCGATTCTTTAAGTGTTGTTAACGAAGCAATCAGAGAAAGCGGCAACCATTCTGTTTTGCAACTAAACGAAACAAGGCGCATTTTGTTATCTATCGGACATCCGCCGTATCTTTTGGTTATAACGCCGATAAGTTCGTTTGTTGCGGGACACGAGCCAATCGGATTAGATATAGTCAGCGGCGCGGCATTACCTGTAGCGCTTGTCGATTTCCTTGTGCCTATCAGAGAGCCTGATATAGACAAGTTAAATATCCGAGGACGAATAATAGACCCGCTCGGAAATCTTGTTGCCGATTTTAACGGATTTGAAACAGACAGACACAATCCAAGAACTTCGAGTATTTTTGCTTTGCGCTACACAGGTGGCTCTCCCGAAACAACAAGGTTCCTTGTGTTTTGGAACGCGCAAAACACCTTAGGACGAAGAGTCGGAGCGGGAACATATTTGGCGATATTTGATATAACAACGCCTGACGGCAACACTCAAACAGAAACCGTTATTATTCCTATCGGCGCCACCGGAAGATGATTATCTTAAGCTGATATTATATAATGTAGGGGCAGGTTTAAAACCTGCCCTTATTTTTTTTATATGTCGGCTAGTGCGGGTTTAAAACCCGCCCCTACATAATATTTTGCAATAAAATTCACATATTCTGTTTTTTGCCCCTTTTTATATCGTGCGATATAGTATTTTCCCCCCGTAATTTTTGTGGTTTTTTGTTAGAAGGGTCAAATGTCAAAACAAATTTTGGACAAAGTCGCAGATAACTTGCGGATTTTAATTCTTTCAATGGTAGAAAAAGCGAAATCGGGACACCCCGGCGGCGCAATGGGCGGTGCGGAATTTATTTCGGTATTGTATTCGGAGTTTCTTAATTTTGACCCCGACGACCCGAACTGGAAATTCAGAGACAGATTTTTCCTCGACCCCGGACACATGTCGCCTATGCTATACTCAATTCTGCATTTATGCGGCAAGTATTCGAGCGAAGAAATACAAAATTTCCGTCAATGGGGAAGCCCCACGCACGGACACCCCGAATTCAGTTTAGTTCGCGGGATAGACAACACTTCGGGACCGCTCGGACTTGGCGCGGGAATGGGCGTAGGTTCGGCAATTGCAGAAAGATTTTACGCGCAAAGATTTGGCGAATGGCTGGCGCACAAAACATATATTTTTATTTCGGACGGCGGAATGCAGGAAGAAATCGCATACGGCGTAGGCAGAATTTCGGGACTTTTGGGGCTTAGCAACATCATTATGTTTTTTGACTCAAACGACATACAACTTTCGCACACAACCGACAAAACAACAAACGAAGATACTCCGAAAAAATACGAAAGCTGGGGTTGGCGGGTTGAGACAATCGACGGAAACAACGTTGATGAAATTCGCGCTTCCCTTAAAAGAGCAAACGAAGAAAAAGACAAACCTACGCTTATTATAGGAAAAACCGTAATGGGCAAAGGCGCGCTAACTGCCGCAAACGCCAACTTTGAACGACAAGTTTCCACACACGGACAACCGCTTTCCGCCGCAGGCGCCGATATTGCAAAAACCATAGAAAACTTGGGCGGAAATCCAAGCGAGCCGTTTGCGATTTTCCCCGAAGTTAAAGATTATTTTGCAAAAATTCTCGATAACAAACGCGCGCAGGCAAAAGAAAAAAGAGAAATGCAGGCAAAATGGGCGGAACAAAACGTCGAACTTGCAGAAAAACTCAAAAGTATGCTTTCCGCCGAGCCGCAAAATGTCGATTTTTCGAGTATAAACATCCCCGCCAACGCCGCGACCCGAAACACAAGCGGAGCGATTTTGGCGCATTTTGCAAAAAACATAGACAATATGGTAGTATCTTCCGCAGACTTGGCAAACAGCGACCAAACAGGAAAGTTTTTAGAACACAGCAAAGAATTTTCGCACCACGATTTTTCGGGCGCGTTTTTGCAAGCTGGAGTTGCGGAACTGACAATGGCGGCTATAATGAACGGAATGGCGCTTCACGGCGGAATTATCCCTGTTTGCGCGACTTTCTTCGTGTTTTCGGACTATATGAAACCCGCGCTTCGCATTGCCGCTTTGCAAGAAATCCCCGTAAAATTCTTATTCACACACGACTCGTTCAGAGTTGGCGAAGACGGACCTACGCATCAGCCGATTGAGCAGGAAACACAACTTCGTCTTTTGGAAAGAATAAAAAATTCAGGAAAATTCCCCTCGCTTTTAGTTTTGCGCCCCGCCGACGGAGCCGAAACAGTAGAAGCGTGGAAAATCGCCTACGAAAACACAAAATCGCCGACAGCGCTGATTTTCACACGCCAAAACGTTGCCGATTTGCCTGCGAGAAACGAAAACGGCGACCGCAAAACAGACGCAAAAGAAACAATAAAAGGCGCTTATACCGTATATAAAGAAAAATCCGCAAAAGTCGATGTGATTTTACTCGCAAACGGCTCGGAAGTCGGCTTGCTTTACAATGTCGCAAAGGAATTGGAAGCCGAAAACCTATCTGTTCGCGTTGTTTCCGCACCGAGCGAAGGACTTTTCAGAATGCAAAGCGAAGAATACCGAAACGAAATATTGCCGCATTTCGGCACTCCGATTTTCGGACTTTCGGCAGGGCTTCCCGATTCGCTCGCGCAACTTGCGGGCGGACTTGGAAAGGTCGTCGGAAGAGAGAATTTCGGCAGGTCTGCGCCTGCAAATATTCTCGACGAAAAATTTGGTTTCACAGTTTCGGCTGTAAAAGAAAAAGTAAAAGATTATCTCTGCGAATACAAGAAAAATCTTGCTTTAATCAAATAATTTCGGGTTAAAGATGTTGGAATTTCTTGCTAAACTGAGGCAGCACAAAATTGCTTTTGTCGGCGGAATAATCCTGCTTGTTCTTTACGTTATTATGATTTTCGCCGAGTTTTTCGCGCCTTATCACTACGACAGCGAAGTGCGCGCTCATTCGTATATGCCGCCGACAAAATTCCATTTTTTTGACGCGCAAGGTAATTTTCATCTTATACCGATATTTTACGAACGAAGTTTTCAGTTCGACCGCTATTTTCGCCGAGTTTATGTAGAAGACAAAAGCCAAATGCACAGATTACTGCTTTTCCCGAAAAGCGACGAAAAAAAACTACTCGGCTTTATTCCGACGGACAGGCGACTTTTTGGGGCAACGGGGCGATTGTATCTTTTCGGAGCGGACGCGCGCGGCAGAGACCTATTTTCACGGATAATTTACGGCTCAAGAGTTTCGCTTACCATCGGTTTTGCGGGCGTATTTTTCGCAATGACTTTCGGCTTGCTTATAGGCGGAATTGCAGGATATTTCGGCGGAGTAATCGACAATGTTCTTATGCGTATCTGCGAAATGATAATGCTTGTGCCTTCATTTTTCCTTTTGCTTGCATTGCGCGCCGCATTTCCGCCGCAGATGTCGTCGGTGCAAATATTTTTTATGATAGTCTTTATATTGTCGTTTATCGGCTGGGCTTCGACCGCAAGAATTATCAGAGGAATGACAAAATCCATATCTCAACGCGAGTTCGTTTTGGCGGCGCAGGCAATCGGGCAAAGCAGAGCCAAAATAATAATCAAACACATTTTGCCGCAAACGCTTTCTTTCGTTATAGTGTCGCTAACGCTTGCTATCCCCTCTTATATCCTTATGGAAAGCGGACTTTCGCTTATAGGCTTGGGCATTCAAGACCCGCACGCAAGTTGGGGCAATCTCCTTTCGGATGTGATGAACATAGCCGATATTCACCTGCACCCGTGGATGTTAATCCCCGGCGGATTTATTTTTATCACCGTAATGGCGTTTAATTTTCTAGGCGACGGGTTGAGGGATATTTTAGACCCGAGAGCGGCGACATCTTAAAAAATGCGGAAAAAAACAAGGGCGGGTTTAAACCCGCCCCTACAAATAAAACAAAAATACTCTCCCCTACCGCCGACTATAATAATCATAAGTCTTCGCCTCTACGATTATACCTTTTCGGTATGCTTCGAGGAGTTCGCGCAGGTCATCGATTTTTTTGCCTAATTCAAAACCGTTGTCGGTGTCGCGGATAAGTATGCGTTTTTGATTGTATTCAACAATGTCGCGTGTAGAAACAATGTCGGTTTCGTGCAGGATTGCCTCTTCGGTGGTTGTGAACGGCTCGTGCGAAATCAAGGACATTCCCCAAGAATTGAATATAAGGGTGTAGCCTGCAATTCCGGTGACCGACTGATATGCCTTAGAAAAACCGCCGTCTATAACCATAAGTTTTCCGTTTGCCTTGCTTGGTTTTTCGCCTTTCTTCACTTTTACGGGAATGTGTCCGTTTACTATGTGCGAATATTCTGGTTGAAGTCCGAATTCGCGCAGAATGTTGTCGCAAACTTCCTCGTTGTCGCGAAAATCGTAATATGGGTCTTTTTCTTCGTTTTGCAGAGTTTTATTGTCTATGTAATAACGCTCGAAAGTCGCCATTTTGTCTTTGGCAAAAATCGGAGAATTTGCGCCCGACCACAAATACCAGAGCAAGTCCTGCCCAAACAATTTGCTGTTTTTGTCGGTTGCGAAAAACCCTCGGCGCGCATATTTGTCGAAAGCGTCAAGGAGCGCCTTGCCTTTCAGGCTTTGCCCGAACATATCCACGTCTCTCAGCGTTCCGTCGCGGTTCAGCGGAATACAGCCGGGAAAAAGCAAATTGTCGTTCATACATAAATACATACTTCCGTGCGAAAACAAAAATCTCGTGTGAAACTGCAATTTTCCGCTGTGCGCAAACGCATTTACCAAATCAACCATAAGCTCGCGCTCGTCGGCGGTTAGTTCGTATGGATTATTGGGGTCTATCGTGCAAAAGCCCTCTTTGTCTTTAAGCGGATATTCAGTTCCGTCAATGAGAATGGTATTTTTTTCGTAGTCGATTTTTGACAAAAGCAGGCGGTCTTCCAAGCCCCATTTTGGGCGACGGGCAACCAATTCACCCTCTAATTTAAAGCGAATAACAGATATTGCTTTGTGCATTTTTGCGAGTTCTCTTTTCTCCGTTTCGCTGAAATTGTTGCCGTCGTCTTTGGGAAAGTACATCTCGCATTCGTCTTTTTCGTATGTTTTCATCGCAAATACAGCAAGCGGACGAAGTGAAATTCCGTAGCCCTGCTCGATGGTCAAAAAGTTTCCGTATCTCAGCGAAATTCGCAAAACTTCCGCAACACAGATGTCGCTTCCTGCGGCGGCGCCCATCCAAACAACATCGTGATTTCCCCATTGAATATCGACTTTATGGTGGTGGTTGGCGAGCTTGTCCATAATTTTGTGCGCGAGCGGTCCCCTGTCGAAAATGTCGCCCAAAATGTGAAGATGGTCAACCGCAAACGCCTGTATTGTTTCGGCAAGCGCGATAATAAATTCGTCGGCGCGCTCCAAAGCGATAATTTCTTCTATAATATTGTTGTAATAACTTTCTTTTCCGCCGCCGTGCTCGTAAATTAACTCGTCGATAATGTAGGCAAATTCTTTTGGAAGCGCTTTTCGCACTTTTGAACGAGTGTATTTTTGCGAAACCACGGCGCAAAATCTAATCAGGCGGTTAAGCGTAAGTTCATACCATTCCGAGAGAGTATCGTTTTTTTTACGCACGAGCGCCAATTTTTCTTTGGGATAATATATAAGAGTAGCGAGTTCTCGAATTTGTTTTTCGGTCATTTCTCTATCGAAAAGCCGCTCCAGTTTGCTGCGAATAATCCCCGACGAATTGCGCAAAATGTGATTAAATGCCTCATATTCTCCGTGAATATCGCTTATAAAATGCTCTGTTCCTTTCGGAAGCGACATAATTGCCTGCAAATTTATTATTTCCGTACATACGGAATCAATACTCGGATACGCCCCTGATAAAAGCTTCAGATATTCGTAATTCATACTCGTTTGCCTCCTATTTTTATAAGAAAATACCTTTTTCCTGCTCAAAAAAACCAAATTTTGAACATTTTTAAAGATTATTGCTTTTTTTTGCGCGAAGTACTTTCACAATAATGTATTTTTAGTGTAATTCTATAATTAGAATGCTGTGTTATATTACTACAAATGTTTGAGGAAGGGAATTCAATGGGCAATACGACGATAGACAGAGAACTTCTGAATGACTTTATATCCGACACCGAAGAACACATTGCTTCTGCGGAAGAAAACTTCTTGCTTCTTACAAGTAAGGGCTTCAATCAAGACGTCGTAAATACCGCTTATCGAAACATTCATTCGATAAAGGGGAACTGCGGATTTGTTCATCTTTACGAATTGCAGGACTTATGCCACCTTATGGAAACGATTATGGGCGAAATGCGAGCAAAAACCATTGAAGCAAGCAAAGAAAATATAACATTTCTTTTGGAAGAGTTGGATATTGTACAAAAAGTCGTAGAAGCGCTCGGAGAAGGCGGAGACGGAAGCATTGAAAACTTGGAGGGACTAACAAAAAAAGCACAACAAAAATTCCCCGCAGCTTTCGGAATAGAAGTTCCTGCCCAACCTGCACCTGCACCTGCACCTGCACCAACGCCAACACCTGCGCCTGCGCCAACGCCGCCGCCTTCAAAAGAAGAGCCGAAAATTGAGCCGATAAAAAAGGAAGCGCCAAAAGCTGAAGCTGAAGTAAAAGTAAAAGCCGCTGAGCCAAAAATTGACGTACCTGCGCCCAAAGCAGAGCCTGTAAAACAGCCCGAACCTGTTGTTGTCGTCGCCGACGTTGCACCCGTACAAGCTACAAAAAAGCCTGTGAAAAAAGTCGTAAATGTTAAAAGCGCCGCGCAAATGGAAGAAGAGTTAAACAAAATTGTTGTTTCCGACGATATGCGAATTGGCTTTATAGCCGACTCAACCGAGCAGTTAGGTTCCGTCGAAGAAGATTTTCTGCTTATGGAAGACGAGGACTTTAACATTGAAAGAATAAACAACGCATACCGCAATATGCACTCCTTTAAGGGGAACTGCGCGTTTATGCGCCTCGATGACTTTAAGGCGTTAAGTCATATTATAGAAACCGTTTTGCAAGCGATGCGAGAAGAAAAAATAAAAATTAACAGAGAGCTTATCGTATTTTTACTGCGCGCGTTAGACAAACTTCGCGACGGCGTGGCAATATTCGAGCAAGGCGGCGATACGTCAATTCCCAACGTTGATGAATACAGACTCAGCGCCGAAAAACATTTCCCCGAAGCGTTCGGAAAAGAAAGAATTGCTGAAAAAGCGCCGCCGCCAACAAAAAGCAACGCAGAACAACAAGAAATTCTTGTAGCGGAAAGCGCAGAAGCAGAGGACATAATAAAGACAAGTATGACCGTTCCGCAATCAGTCGGAAATTCTGTCGGCAACGTAAAAACGCAACACGGGCAAGGCGTACGCGTCGATTTGAAAAAATTGGAGAACATTATAAATTTAGCGGGCGAATTGGTTATCGCCGAAAGTATGGTAACGCGAAATCCCGCGCTATCGAAGCTTTCCGACGAAACGCTTAACCGCAGTATTCACCAATTGCGCAGAATTTGCAACGACCTGCAAGACGCAACAATGGTTTTGCGAATGGTTCCTCTGAGCGGTGTATTCAAAAAAATGACGCGTCTTGTGCACGATTTGTCGGAGCATATAGGCAAAAAAATAAATTTGCTAACCATAAACAGCGAATGCGAAGTCGATAAAACGGTATCGGAACTCATTAACGACCCGCTTGTTCATATTATCCGAAACGCCTGCGACCACGGCATCGGAACTCCCGAAGAAAGAATTGGACTCGGCAAAAAAGAGTTCGGAACAATTACGATTGCGGCGGAGCACAGAAGCGGCGCGGTTTGGATTTCGATAAAAGACGACGGGCGCGGACTTAATCGCGAAAAAATATTGCAGAAAGCGATAGAGCAAAAACTTGTATCTCCCGATGATGTTCTTACCGACGACGAGGTATGGAAACTTATACTTCTCCCCGGATTTTCTACGGCGGCGGTCGTGTCCGATATTTCGGGGCGCGGCGTCGGAATGGATGTTGTGCAGAAAAACATAGAGGCAATCAACGGGCAAATTTACATAAAAACCGTCCAAGGAAAAGGAACGGAATTTATTATACGAATTCCGCTGACCCTTGCGATTATCGACGGAATGATAATAAAGGTAAGAGGTTCGCTGTATATTGTCCCGACGCTTTCCATAAGGCAGAGTTTGAAATACGACGTAAATCAAATTACATATTCGCCCGAAGGTGAAAAAATTCTGAAATTTCAGGAGAAGCTTATTCCCATTGTTCACCTCGCAAATCTCTTTGAAAAAGAACAAATCACAGGCGACGAAGAAAGCGGAATACTGATAGTCGTGGAAGAAAGCGACAATTTAGTGGCGCTCTTTGCCAACGACATAGTAGGGCAACAACAAGTAGTTATAAAAGGACTTTCGGAATATGTGAAAAAAGCAAGAGGAACAAGCAGTTGCACAATCTTGGGCGACGGCTCAATAGCGTTAATTCTGGATATACATTCGCTTTCGGAAATGGCGCTCGAAAAAGTAGAGAAAAACCGAAGAATTCCACTTGCAAAACCAATGATTAAACAGATAAAGTAAAGGAGTAAGTATGCCTTTAAATGAAACAACCAGTGCGCAAAGGGTAATATCAATATCCGACAAAGAATTTGACAGGATTGCCAAACTTGTCTATACTAATTTCGGAATAAATCTTACTGACTCCAAAAAGAGTTTGGTAATCGGGCGTTTGCAAAAAGTCTTGAAAAAGCACGATTTCAATTCGTTTAATGAGTATATAGAGCATATCGAAAAAGGCGACAAGGGAGCCTTGACGGAACTTGTTAACAGAATTTCCACAAATCACACCTTTTTTTACCGCGAGTACAGCCATTTTGAATTTTTTGAAAAAAAGGCTATTCCCGAAGCAATTGCATACAGAAAAAAAGAGGGAAACCGCAAAATTAAACTTTGGTGCGCCGCCGCTTCAAAAGGAGACGAGCCATACACAATAATGATACACCTTATGCGCACTTTGGGACGTGATTATCCGACTTTCGGTTCGGGACTTCTGGCAACCGATATTTCGGAAGACGCACTCAGAGAAGCGGTAGAAGGTGTTTATTCTCACGACAGGATAGATAAAATAGACCGCCAGACAATAAATCAGTATTTTGACCAAGTGAACGGAAAATATCGCGTAAAAGACGAACTTCGCCGCGAAATATTGTTCAGAAAATTTAACCTTATGACGCCAGTTTTTCCGTTCAAAGGCGACTTCGATATGGTTTTTTGCCGCAACGTTATGATTTATTTCGACGAAAAAACAAAAGCGGAATTGGCGAACAAAATTTACAATCAACTTAGAGTAGGCGGGTATCTTTATATTGGGCATTCGGAAACATTAAACGGATTAGGTACTCAGTTTAAGCACGTTCAGTCGGCAATATATCAGAAAGTTTGATTTCCTATTGCGTAGCGAGTGTACTTAAAATTATATTACAAGTAAGAAAAAGAGAAAAGGGAGAAATCGGTGGGAAATGCAATGGTTTTAGGGGTTGGCGATCTCGGTGCGTCGGCACAGCCGGGGGCGATAGTTAAGACTTATGCGCTCGGTTCTTGTATTGCTGTGGTTGTTCTCGATAAAAAGACGAGATGCGTCGGTATGGTTCACGTCGCGCTTCCCGATTCTGCAACTTCGCCCGAAAAAGCGAAGGGGCTTCCGGGATATTTTGCCGACACAGGTATTCCCGCGTTGTTTGACGCAATGCGTAAAGTGGCAGGCGGTGTATTGTCGCCGCCCGCGGACTTAATCGTAAAAATTTGCGGCGGAGCAAACATTGCCGATAAAAACAACGTATTTGACATCGGAAAACGAAACGCATTAGCGATAAAAAAAATACTGTGGAAATACGGACTTACCCCCAAAGCAGAAGACTGCGGCGGTAATTATCCCAGAACAGTAGCAGTTCATCAGGCTAACGGCTTGGTAGAACTGTCAAGTCCCAACAAACCCAATTGGAAATTATAGAGAAGGAAAGGTTATGCCTAAAATATTTGTAGCAGATGATTCGGCTCTTGCAAGAGCATTTACTATTAAAAGTATTCAGATGTCGGGAGTTCCCGACTGCGAGTTTTTTGAAGCCGCAAACGGTCTCGAAGTAATGGAGCAAATTAAAAACATTATGCCCGACCTGGTCATAAGCGATATAAATATGCCCAAATGCAACGGAATTGATTTGTCGCGCAGACTTAAAGCGGACACGGAATTGTGCGATATTCCTCTTGTGATTATGTCCTCGGCAGGAAACAAGGAGCAGAGAATGGAATTGGAAGATTTGGGCGTGTGCGCAATTCTTTCAAAACCTTTTACCCCTGCAGAAATTATTCAGATAGCAACCGAAATACTCGGTAATTCAGACACCGAAGACAGTGAAGAAGACGATTGGGGAAGCGAAAGCGACGAAGGAGAATGGGGCGACCTAGAAGAAGATGAAGGTGCGCAACAAAACACAGAAGAAACGGAAGGAGAATGGTAAAATGGCAACAGTAGCATTAGACGAAATAACAAATTTAGGAGATGAATTATTCAGCTCAATGGCAAGCGCTCTTGAGAATATGTTTATTACAATAAAAACAGCAGGCAACGAAAGCGGTGAAGAAAAGTGCGGCGAAAACATAAACGGAAGTATATGGATTAAGACGGCTTTTGCTATGTATTCACTTGAATTGCTCGTCCCAGAAAAACTTTTGACCGACATTGCCGCAGACGTAGTCGTTCCCGGCACGGGCTCAGA
>WRAZ01000036.1 GCA_009779925.1 Chitinivibrionia bacterium | reverse complement strand
ATAAAAAATGGGAAAGACCATTGTTGAAAAAATTTTTGACGCTCATTTACGGGACGAGCCGTTTGAGGGAACATTCGTATTGAATTTGGACAGAGTTTTCTGCCACGAAGTCACCACGCCGATTGCCATTGCGGACTTGGAAACACGCAAAAAAGACCGAGTTTTCGATAACACGAAAATCAAAGCGGTTATCGACCACATCACTCCCGCAAAAGACACAAAAAGCGCAATTCAGGGCAAAATGCTTCGCGATTGGGCGCACAGACACAGCATAAAAGACTTTTTTGATATCGGCGAAAACGGTGTTTGCCACGCAATTTTTCCCGAAAAGGGATTTGTCGAGCCGGGCTTTACGATAATTATGGGCGATTCGCACACTTGCACGCACGGCGCGTTCGGCGCTTTTGCCTGCGGAGTGGGAACTACCGACCTCGAAGTCGGCATTCTTAAAGGCGTTTGCGCGTTCAGAAAACCCGAAACTATCCGCGTGAATATCAACGGAAAACTGCAAAAACACGTTTATTCAAAAGACGTTATCTTAACGATTATCAAGGAGTTAACGGTAAACGGAGCAACCGACAAAATCATAGAATTTCACGGCGAAGTTGTAAAAAACTTTTCTATGGACGACAGAATGACCCTCAGCAATATGGCGATTGAAGCAGGCGGAACAAGCGGTTTGTGTATGCCCGACGAAACAACGCTCGAATATTTGTGGGAATTTATAAAAGACAAATACAATAACGATAAAGCGGCGGCATTGGCGGAGTTCAAAAAATGGCATTCCGACAGCGATGCGACTTACGTGAGAACTTTGGAAATTGACGCGAGCAAAATCGTTCCCGTTTGCACGGTAAACTACAAACCCGACGACGTAAAACCGATTTCGGAACTGCCGAATTCGCCCGTTCATCAGATTTATATCGGCTCCTGCACAAACGGACGTATCGACGACTTGCGAATAGCCGCCGAAATTACAAAAGGCAAAAAATTGGCGTTCGGCGTGCGCGGAATAGTATCGCCTGCAACTCCGAAAATCTTCAAAGAGGCAATGAAAGAGGGTTTGCTCGAAATATTTATGGACGCGGGCTATTGCGTAACCAATCCCACTTGCGGCGCGTGTTTGGGAATGAGCAACGGCGTTTTGGCTCCGGGAGAAGTCGCGATTGCAACGACCAACAGAAACTTCAACGGTCGAATGGGTAAAGGCGGAATGGTTCATTTGGCAAGTCCTGCAAGCGCCGCCGCGGCTGGGATTACGGGGAAACTGACGGATCCGAGAAGTTTGTGATACCAAAATAAAAAGGGCGACTTTTGAAAGTCGCCCTTTATGAAAAAATTATACTCTACTATTATTCTGCCACATCAATAAACTCAATAATGTCAGCTGTGATTATGTGCCTTACTCTAAGAAATAATCCGAAAATGCTAGCTGTGTGGTTTTCGTGAGTAACATTTATCATTGCTTGGTTTGGTTGTAATACATATTGCTTTGATAAATTTTCTCTTGCTTGTCCGATTATTCCTCTGGGGGTGCGCATTCCGCCTATTCCTAAAACGTAAACACTTTGCCCTCTTGCCGCAACTCCTTGTTGCACATACCTAAACTCTCTTGTTCCATCCAACTTCACATTTGTTTGATGTAATCCCAATACACTGCTACCCGTATGAGCACCCGCACAGCCAATAGTAGCAAAAGCAACCAACGCCATTAATATGGCAATTCCCAACTTTCCCATAAAACCTCCTAAATAAAAAAAAGTTAAGGCAAAACCAGCGGGAAAAGGCTGTTCTGCCAATTCATATTCGCTAAAATGTAGAATGTGCCTATCGCTTTATTTGATTTACGTAGGACGACAGAACAACCACGAGGGTAGTTTTGTCCTACATAATATCCGAAACAAAATTAAATAACTAAGAAGGGCTGAGATAAAATCCGCGCCATTCTACATTTTAGCATTGGTAATATAATTTTTATTTTTAGCAAAATGGGAAATAATTTTGTTTTTTTTGTGTTTTGTGGAGAATTTAAGAACATCGCACATAATATCTTGCAAAATAGCGAGAATTTATCATTTTCGTCAAAAATATTTTTCGCAAATAGTATTTTCCTTCAAAAAAGGAGAAAAAAATGAACAACGCAAAATATTTTCTTGGTCTGGATATGGGCTCAACCACGGTAAAGTGCGCCGTTGTGGACAGAGACAGCGGCGAAGTCGTCTATAACGATTATAGGCGGCACGACTCGGCTGTTAAAGACGCGCTTTTAGGTATTATTAACGACATAAACGCAAAATTTGGCGACGACGTAAAGTTTTGCGCGGTTTTCACGGGCTCGCAAAGTTCGGGATTTGCCGCAAAACTCGGCGTCGCACACGTCCAAGAGGTGATTGCTGTGTCGATTGCCATAGCAAAATTTTATCCGCAAACCCTTACTTCCATAGAATTGGGCGGGCAGGACGCAAAAATCCTTTTCTTTTCGGCGGGCGACGAAACTGCTGTTTTGGATATGCGTATGAACGGAGTTTGCGCGGGCGGAACAGGCGCGTTTATCGACCAAATGGCTTCTCTCTTAAACGTAAACCCCGAAGATTTTAACGAATTGGCAAGCAAAGGCAAAAAGGTTTACGATATTTCGGGACGTTGCGGCGTTTTCGCAAAAACCGATATTCAGCCGCTTATAAATCAAGGCGTGGGGCGCGCGGATATTGCGCTCAGCTGTTTGCACGCGCTTGCAAAGCAGACAATCGGCGGTTTGGCGCAGGGAATGGAAATAAAATCCCCGATACTTTTTGCAGGCGGACCGTTTTTCTTTATTCCGAAACTCGTGGATGTTTTTTGCGAGCGCCTCGAAATAAAAAGCAAAGCCGACTACATAACCCCCGAAAACGCGCAAACCCTTATTGCCGTAGGCGCCGCGCTTTCGCTTGACACCGCGCTCGGAAATAAACGTCAAACCCCTATGCGGACGGATGAAATGCTCAAATTTCTCGAAGATAACGGCGTTCCTGATACGCAGTCGTCGTTCGGCAATAAAAAAGCGGAGCCGTTTTTTAAGTCGAAAACCGATTTTGCAGAGTTTAATAAACGCTATAAAACGGATGAATTTTCTCCCAAAACCTACGAAAAAGGCGAAAAAGTCTCCGTTTTTGTCGGAATTGACGCGGGCTCAACCACCACAAAATTTGTAGCAATCAACGAAAACAAAGAGGTAATTTACTCTTTTTACAAAAACAACCTCGGAAAACCTATCGACACTGCAAAAAACGGACTTTTGGAATTTGAAAATCACTACAAAAACCAAGGCGTAGAAATCGAAATAAAAGGTTTGGGCACAACGGGATACGGCGAAATTCTGTTTGCCAAAGCGTTTGGCGCGGATTTTCACATAGTCGAAACAATCGCCCACAAAACCGCCGCGGTTTTTTATGAGCCGAACGTAAGTTTTATCCTTGATTTGGGCGGGCAAGATATGAAAGCGATATTCATAAACGACGGAATTATCACAAATATTGCGCTAAACGAAGCGTGTTCGGCAGGCTGCGGAAGTTTTATCGAATCGTATTCAAAATCGCTGAACATTGCGCCGCAAGACATAGCAAAACTTGCGTTTGAAGCAAAAGACCCGTCCGTTTTGGGTTCGCGTTGCACCGTTTTTATGAACAGCTCGATAATCACCGAACAAAAAAGCGGAAAAACAGCAGGCGATATTTTAGCAGGGCTCTGCCGAAGCGTAATAGAAAACCTTTTTACGAAGGTAGTCCGCGTTCCCAACCCCGACGTTTTGGGCGAAAAAATAGTAGTTCAAGGCGGCACTTTCAAAAACGACGCAGTTCTTCGGGCATTTACGCAATACGTCGGCAAAGAAGTAATCCGCCCCCGTTTTTCAGGCGAAATGGGCGCGCTCGGCGTTGCGCTTTTGACTATGGAAGAGATGAGAAAAAAGTAATAGATAACATATTAACTAAACACTGCTTAGAACAGTGTTTAGTTTTTGGCGCAAACGAAACATATAAGACGGAAATCGGAGATTGAACGGTTTTCGCAATGAAAAATTAAGGGCGAGAGTAAAACTCCCGCCCAGTTTTTTATTTGTTTTGCGCGTTGTAATACTTTCCGAATTTTATATCTACGGATTTTATGTGCCTTACAATCCATTCTACAAGAGATTTGTTCAAATCCAATGTGAATTTTATTGAAGGTCCCTCTGCTTCAAAAGCATTCTTGATTTTTTTGTATTCGGCTATCAATAGCTCGTGTTGTTTTTTGTGCACGGCGTAATCGGGGTATCCGCTTTGAATTTGCAGATTTTCTTCGTCGTTAAAATGCTTAACGATATAATCACCCAGCAGGTTAATGGTTTTTAACGTCTCTTCGGTTGATACAGACTTTACGCCCATTGATGTAACAGCGTTTATCCTATCAATTAATTCTCTGTGTTGGTCATCAATTTTCTTGACGCCGACTTCCATATCTTTAGATAAAACTATCATAATTATTCTCCTTTCAGTTAGAATAATTGGGTTAAAAAATAACAAAAACAAGATTTTTGAAGATTTTTTGACAACAGCCTTACAACCCTGATAGCACGCTATGTTGTAAATAATATACTATTTGCCGCTTATGAGGTGGTGAAATAACGTATTTTTAAGAAAAATCGAGACAAAAAATTTTTTTAAGGAGCAAAAATGGAAAAAATCAAAATAGCGATAAGCAGTTGGGGAAATATAGGTAATGCAATATCACTTGTGCATAAAGAAGCGGCAAAACTTGCAGACTGCGATATGGAACTTGTAGGAATAATTCGCCGAAATCCCAAAGACAATGTGTTGGATGGCATAGCAGTGGCAGGAGACGTGCATAAATTGCCCGTAAAGCCCGATGTAATTCTCTGTACCGCACCAAGTCATTGCGTAATGGAAGATGTAGAAAAATACCTGAAACTCTCAATATCCACGGTCGATTGTTTTGATAATCATAAAGAAATAGTGAAATATCGCGAACATTTGGACGTTATTGCGAAAAAACACAAGGCGGTTTCAATAATCGGCTCGGGCTGGGACCCGGGTTTTGACTCTATTCAGCGCTCTTTGCTTGGGTTGGTTGTGCAAGGCGGCGAAACAATAACAACTTTCGGTCCGGGACGAAGTATGGGGCATACAACAGTTGTAAAGTCCATTCATAACGGGATAAAAGAGGCGGTTTCTCTGACTTTACCGGGTGCAAAACCGGGGCTTCAGAGGCGCGAGGTATATATCGAAAAAACACCTGCGCTCGAAGCCGAAGCCGTTCGTGAAAGTATAACTCGCGATATTTTGGCGCACGATTATTTCAAAAACGACGACAGCCACGTGTTTTTTGTTGACAGCATATTTTCGCACGATACACGCAGGCACGGCGGCATAATAACGCGCGAAGACGCTAACGCCAAAGCGCAGGTAAATCTTGTAGGCGACAATTCAATAATGACGGCAACTGCGATGTATAATTGCGCCCGTGCGGCAGGACGCGCAAAAGAAAGCGGCGACTTCGGCTGTCGGACGCTCGTAGAAATTCCGCCGATAGATTTCATAAAAGGCGATAGTACGGCAGAGAGATTATCGAGAATTAAGTATTAAATTATTGTGTTTTTTCAAAAAAATTTCAGAAAAACACCTACCTTATATAAAGAGGATAAGGGGGGAATACTCTTTCTCGCAGTATTGAGGTGTTGAGGTAGCGTTAATGTTTTGCTAAACTTGCTATTCTTTCCAAAAAAAACGAGGGGGATTGTTTTTTGTTTGTTATGCGCCAACAAAGCACATTTCCAAAAAGCACTATGCTCCAAAATCCGAATAAAAGGAACATAAGCATTGGCAAAAACGCAAGCGAGCCGTAAAAAAGCGACCATTTTGCGAGCATATTTGCCTGTAAAAACACCATTGCTCCTCCGAAAAGCATTAAGGCTACAAACGTGAAAACAGCAGAAATAGCGGCGGGAAGCCATCTTTCTTTTGTTTTTTCGCGCGCGGCTTGCCAAAAGCTTTTTTGAGGCAAATAAGGCATATAACAATATAAAAGCCACAATGCAAACAATATCATAACAGGTAAAACGAGAAGAAATCCCAAATTTACAAGTAATCCGCCGAAAGTTCCAAACGGCAGGTGTTGAGTCAAAATAGTTTCTAAAATATCACGCATAACACGCAAAAACACGCTGAAAATGCCTATTCCGCCGGCAAACAAAAGCAAAAACGGAATAAAAATAACAGCTTTTTGTCCGTAATTGCGGGTTTCGTTTACCCCCCAAACAATATTCATATTTGTTTCTACTGCGTCTATTGCCGATAAAAATGTAAAAAGCAGTGCAAAACCGCCTATAATTCCCAGCGAGCCTAAGGGGATATCCTGCGCCTGAAGCAGAAACGGCATAACATTTTCCAAAATTACGTTGGTTAATGTATTTAATTCAATGTCGCTGTCGGGAATAAACATACTCAAAGTTTTGTTTATGTACGGCGTAATTTTTTCGAGCATTTCAGGCAAAAGGCGCGGCAAATGGTTTATAAAAAGGTCGCCCACGCCAAGCGATAAACTTATTGAAGTCAGTAAAATTAAAAACGGAATTGACGCCATAAGCAGTATATACGAAAGCGCGGTAGCGCGCATTGTACAATGTTCAAGCAAAAACACCCTTACGCTGTCGTAAATAATCCTTACAAGCGACGGACGTTTGCTTACCCAAACATCTATGGTTTCTAATGAGAAATCGATTTTTTTATTTGGTTTTGCGTTTTTTTTCATTAACATTTCCTTTTATTTCTTCTTTTCCATTTCTAATAGCCGCTCCACATATCTGTCATAATCACTCATAAAAATATTATCTTGCACTATTCGATATTTCTCAAATTCGCTTTCTGCGTGATTTTTTGCTATTTCTGCCGAAATACTTCCTGCGTTTGCTCTATCATAAATAAGTTCTGCCGCTGTTTGTTTATGTGTTGCATAATGCAATTTATTTTGAACGATTGCAAAAAATTCTTTAGTGGTTTTAGCGCTTATGTCGTAATCAAGCGCGGTTGCATGTCGGAAATTTAGTTAACTCAAAAAGAATTTCCGATTATTTCAAGAGCGAGAAAGTAAATATAAACGTTGAAACGGTGGACAATTACATAAAAACGCTCGAAACCGCATACATTGTTTACAGAGTTTCCAGATTTGACGTTTGCGGAAAAGAATTATTGAAAATAAACGAAAAGTTTTATCTCGCCGACCATTCATTTATGTTTATTCGCTATGGATTTCAAAGCAAATACATTGGAAATATTTTGGAAAACCTTGTGTTTTTGGAACTGAAACGCCGCGGATATTCGGTTTATGTAGGCAAAATAGGCGATTTGGAAATAGATTTCGTCGCTCAAAAAGACGGAGATACAAATTATATTCAAGTTTGCTTAAAAATGGAACTCGAAAGCACTCAAAGCAGAGAATTTGCTTCTTTGGAAAACATTAACGATAATTTTCCAAAATTCATTATTACAACCGAACCGTTTGCGCAAGGAAATGTAAACGGAATAAAAATTTTGCAGTTAGGCGATTTTTTGAATAATGGGATTTAATGCGAAAAGAGACAAGGCGTAGCGCCTTGTCTCTGTGGGAAATGTCGAATTTTGAAAAACTAATCCTGAAATTCCGGGAACATATCCACGTCTTTGGTTACCTTGAAATTGTCTCCGCCGCCGCCGTATCTGACGCTGTAATCCTCGTTATGCCAGCCGTTAAACGCAAATCCGCTTTTTGTCGGAGTCGGCAAGGTTATTTCTGTTCCGCTCGGTACTGTTACCGGTTGGCAATCCGAACACGATATTTCTGCGGTTGCAAAGTAAACCGTGTGATTGGGCACGCTTGTTCCGCCACCGCCGCCGCTTGAGCAGGCGAATGTTGCCAAAAGGCAAAATGCCCCTGTTAATATTGTTAAATTTTTCATCGGTCTTTTCCTTTCATTCGTTTTTAAGGAGACGCGAGCATCGCGTCTCTACAATTTATCTTATCTTCTTACGCCGATTTTGGCGGTGTACATATAAATTTTGCCGCTTTCGCTTATTGCTTCGGCAACTACCAAATATGAACCGTTGGCGACGTATCGTCCTGCTGTGTTTCTCAAATTCCAAGTCAATCCGCCGTCAAACACAAGGTTGCCCAAATTATCATAAATCATAATTCTGATCTCCGACGGCTCGGGTGTAATTACCTCAAATGTTATCGGGCGGGACACTATCGCATCTTCGAGAACTATGCCGCCGAATTGCGACCTTTCGATTCTTTGTGCTTCTTCGCAATTCGATAATCTGGGGATTAAGCGCACAAGATTTCCCGAATTTCCGCAGGTATTACAAGTTCTCGCGCTCGTTATCATTCCCTCAACGGTGCAAGTTGCCGCAGAAAGAAGATTCCAAGAGGTATTCCAATCGCTCCAATCGTGTCCGAGGCAGACGGCGTAGAAATCAGGTATTCCATAGAACGCATCGGCAACAAAAGGTATTGCCGAATTATTTGCTGCGATTTCTCTGTTTTGCGAATGGTCGAATACTCTGAATTGTATGCTCTCGCCGCCCTCGCCGTAAACCATTAAGAATGCGACGTATCTGTTCAAGCTCGGAACGAATTGCAAAAACGCAGAGCCGCGAACTTCATTTCCGCTGAATGCGCCGATTTCAATTTTGTCGCTGCGCGCTTCAACGCCTGTGTTCGCCACAACTGCCGTTATTGTCATAGTGCTTGCAAAACGGCGCGGGTCTGTTGTCCAGCGCGGCTCAACGGACGAGGATCTCGACGTTCTCGCTGTTATTTGCGATGCCTGAGACGGATAAACAAATGTTTGCGGCGCTGCGTTATTTGAGAAATACATATAACCCTGCCCTGCTTGCATAAATTCCAGCGTTCCGACCCAGCCGCTCGCTCCTACATACATAGAAAAGCCCGTTTGGCTCTTGATAATATCGCCGATTTGTGCGTTAAGCCCTGCAAGCGCGTTGTTTACAGGCAGAGAAAACGACGGAATATACGAAATCCAGTTCCAGCCGTCGTCAACGCTGATCTGTGTTGCCGCAGGATTGGCGGGCGTTCCCGTAAGAGCCAAGGCGTGATTGCGAACAACATTGACTTGATACATACTTTTCTCGGAGATATTGCTCAAAGTGCCTATCCAGTTGCTTGCGCCTTGTTGAACAAAACTGCTCTGACCTTTAATCAACACACCTGCCGTTGAAAGCGACGATTGCATTTGCGCAAAGATTGTCGGGTTGCTGTTCAGAACATTCGCCGAAATCCAGTTCCAGCCGCTTTGCAAGTTAATAATCTGCTGCGAAACGTTTGCCGCGTCGAATATCACAGGCGACACCACCGAGCCGATAACAGTCAAAGGCGCAAAACGAATATTCGGCACGGAGGTCTCCATTTGCGGGAAAATCCGTCCCGTTGCAGCGTCCCAAAGTTTGAACGTAAGCGCTTGTCCGTTGTGTTGCGCATTGCCGTAAATCGTGAAGAATACAAACCATGCGTTCATCTCTTCCACAAAGACGGGCGAGCCGATACCGACGCATTGTTCGCCGATAAACGCCGCCAAAATATCTTGTGAATTTTCGCGGAACACTCCGTCAATTTTTATTTGTCCCAAAATATTCATCGAAGAAGTGAAATCGTTCGGATTTACAATCCAGTCGGGACGTTCCCCTGTAATTTGCAGTTGCACTGGCAGCATTTCGACAATTCCGTTTCCGCTCGAAAGCCCTATAGCGGTTTCATAGTTGCCGATGTTTATGCCCGCGCGGGTGGTGAATGTCAAATCCCTGCTTGCCAATGGTTGCAAATTGCCCGCGCTTGCATTTACCGTAAGCCACGACGGAAGATTTTCTATCGCAAACGAAGTTCCCACGCCGCCGACATTTGTTATACGCGCCGTAAACGTGCGGGTTTCGCCCTCTTCCATAATTATACTCACGGGATCGCTTTCCCAAAGCAGCGCATTGCGACGAACAAAAGCAGTCCAGTTTTCGGTTGCACTCGGATTATTGTGCATATCGCGAACGTTTGTCGCCGAAATATTAAGCACTGCGCCCTCTACTCTGTGGAAGTATGCAGGGTCAATCGTAAGCACAATTTTGTTGTTAGACGAAACAAAGTCGAACGGCACATTTTGCGTAGGACGAATATCCGTTATGGGCGCTCCCGTTTGAGCAAATACAGCCGCGCCGCCCGCCAAAGTAGCGCCTGTTATGTCTGCCATATTTACGCGGGTTTCGGTAATTGTCGCAGGAACAACAAGCGTGCCGTTTGCATTGCGAGCAAAATCTTCAAACGGATAATACGCCAAAAGCCCTGCTTCGCTTCCCGAAAGCGCGTTGTTTTTGTTTAGCATTACGCCCTCGCGGGTAAGCGCGCTGTTCCATATCCGAATTTCGTCGAAAGTTCCCGTAAACCAATTGTCGAAAGTGTTATTTTCTGCCGAGACACGCTGCGCCCCAAAGAAGAAATGCGACGAGCCAAACGAGCCCAAAGCCGTTTCGGCAAAAGTTGCAGTATTTTCACCGTTAATAAACACATTCACGTTTCCGCCGCGCCGCACCGTCATAGCAAAATGCGTCCATTGCGTATTCATAAGATTTTGCGTGCTAAGCGAACGAATGGCGACAGGCATATCCTGTTCGTTCTTTTCGCCGCCAAAAAGCGTGAGCCCGCCCGCAGAATTTACTGCCACAAACCCGTTAGCCCCGCTCAAAAGAACAGCGTTGTTTTGGTTTGCGTTATTTTCACTTCTAAACCAAAATTCCACCGTAAAATCGCTGAATGCGTCGAGCGGATAAGTGTAAGTCGGTATGGAAATATAGGCGTTTTGCCCCGTTGTCATACCGCGCCCGAGCGGATAAAGATACCAATCGGTATTCACAAGCAAATTGCGTCCGCGAACTTTGTCTGTCGCAACAGCGCCGCGCCCCTCGTCAAGCGCCCAATAACCCGTAAGCCCGCGCTCGCGCCCTGTTTTTGCAATGTTGAAATCCGCCGCAATATCTGCTCCCGTGCGGTTAATTCCATAAAAATGCAAATGAGCCACCGCACCTCTAAACCCATCGCTTCCCGCCGAATTATTGCCCACAATGAGCCGCCCCTGAGTTTCGGGAGCAATATCCAGAGGTCTGTTGTTTATTACAGGATTAGAAGCCAAATATACCGTAGCGCTGTTGGTTTGACGATTGTAAGACATTGCAATATGCTGCCAAGAGCCGTTATTCGGCACTGCGTTTACAGAAGTATAACTTTCGTTTCCAATCCTCAAAACAAGCAGATTTTGCTCGTTAAATCCAAGCGAAATAAAGTTATCTGCCGCACCAAACGCAAAGAGCGTTCCCGCAGTCCCTGCCTCGCGCATAACCCGCGTCTCAACAGAAAACGACCCGTCGGCAAAAATCGGAACTTCCGTTCGCGCCGATTGATTCCCCGTAAACGCAAGTCCCACGTTCGGAAACGCAATTTCTTGTTCGTTAAGCACCCCCGAAATCCTGAAATTATCACGTGTGAGCAGCCCGCTTTGAATATCCTCGTTAAAAGTAATGGAAATTTCATCGCCAATACTCAAAATCCCGTTTGCAGGCGACGGAAGCCCCAACGATCTGGGCGGCAAAACGTCCTTGCTTACGCGGATTTCTTCGCTTGAAGTCGTAATCTCCTCGCTGCCTATTCGACTAACCGTAAGCGCGCGGAAGTAATACGCCCCGTCTCGCGGCAAAGTTCCCGTAAAGTCCCAATTATGGGCTATAGAATGCCCGTCAATCGGAAGCCGCCCCGAACCAAGCGCAAACAATTCTTCATCATTCACATATTCTTGAATGGTAGTCCATTGCTCGTCGGTTGCATTGCGCATTTGCAAGCGAATTAGCCCGAAGTTGCGGAAAGTGCGGTCATATTCCGAAATAGTGAAGCGAATACTGCCGTTTCCTGCCGTGTCAAGCGAGGCGTGGTTGATGATAGTCGAGTTTGCCGCGAGGGTGATAGGAGAAGAGCCCGGCAAGAAGAACGCGCTAAAATGCACTGTATCAGCAATACGACTATCGCAAATTGACCTTAAAACAAGGCGAACGTAATCGTAATCCAAAATATCGGTTGCCTCTTGACGAACGCGCACAGATTTGGTAAGTTCTCCGTCTCGACCAAACGGAACATTAAAACGTCGCGGAGTGGTTAAAGGCGTTCCATCAATGCTTATAATTAGACCATCAGGATTTGTTGTTTCATCCACCTCAAGTTGATATGTAATTGTCCTATTTACAGCGCTCCAATTTTGCAACGCAAGATTAAATGATGCTTCACGTCCACTTGCAACATTTGCAAGCGTTGCTGTGTCCCCTCCGTTGATGTAGAGAACGGGATTTTCTACTTGGAATGTTCCGTGGTGAAGAATATGCCCCGGACGATAAAACCGTGTTTTTACCTCTGATTCGTGTGGGCAAGAAGTTTGCCCAGCACGTAATCTAAATACATACCCGAAAAGGTTTGACGGATTCCATCTAAACACATCTATTGTATCACGAATTTCTTCGTCCCAAATCCGAATAGAATCTATCTCGCCAAGAACAGGACGAGCGACATCCACAGACAAAGCATCGTTAATCCCTGTTGTTGCGAGAGTAAATCCAAAAACGAGATTATTAGTTCCCGTTGTATCGTGCAAATTGTATCGAGTGCTGCTTGCTCCAAAAGTGCGGTTCATAGTCATTCCGGTACCATTTACCCTGACACCACAAGTTATACTTCCTCTTGCTTCAATCATATTGATTTCGTGTCCTTGACGAGTTTGACTTAGCGATACAGAAGTAGATTCTGAAATTCTCGCACCCGAATCAAAAGAACGATTACTTATTTCTGCATTACTGTTAAACACGTATGCCTGATGTTGCTCGCTTTCTCTAATGGTATTTTGCCACATTTCAATCCAACGACCAAATTCAAGAAAGTGGTCAAACTGTTCCTCTTTTTCAAGGTCGGGATTAAACAAAGTAGTAACCGTTCCGTCTGTTCCGAAATCAGGGTCGCTTTTTTCCAACGTTGTAAAAGATTGCGACCTTCCTCTTATTGAATCGGGCAATTGTGAATCTATGTTCGGGCACCAAGCATTAGGAATAACATCTACGACCCTTATCAAGTCATTCCGAAGTTTTTCGAGATTGGGTATCAAATGCCCTAAAATGTAGTGTTGCGAATATGAAAAAGTTGTTCCAAATTCAAGCCCAACAGATGTCATTTCTCTTGAATAAAGATAAAAACCATCTGCCGATACTCCTTCAAGTCCGCGTTCAGACACCAAGTTGCGAGGCGTTAAAGCCAAGTGGCGCGCTTTACCAAATGTCCAATTTGTGCTTGTGCCAACAAATAAATTTCCCTGTGTGCCGACAAGTCCTGGGTCAGAGTTAGGATTGGTTTGTATTCGTGAGTTAAAAGTTGTTGTTCTAACATTGCGGCGCCCAACTATCGTTTGGTTTTGGGTTGCTACAGTAGCAGCAAAATCATTCTGCACATCAACAGTCGTTTTTTTCCAAATAAATGCCCCTTTTCCTACTTCTAATTTATATCCGATATGCGTTGTCGCTGTAGTAGAATTGTTGTCGCTACTTTTGGTTCTTACTGTGCTTTCTACAGTCATAGAGCTTCCTGCCTCAACAAATGCCGAGCTGCTTGAACCGGGTGGATTAAACAACACAAAATCTAAAACATCAGGACCTTGCGTGACAAAATTATTCCCGTCAACAGGCACTTGTCCGAACAAAAACGCTTTAAGTTCCCAGCCGTTTTCACGTGGAAATCTTACTCCGTTATGCCAAACACCTACATTTGCCGAAAGCAAATTGTCTCCTGCCAAATTCGGGAAACCCGCTTGAAAAACATAAATTGCTCGACCGTCCGAATTTAATACCAATTCGTGAGGAATTTCGATAAGATTTTCATTTGCATCTATTGCATCGGCAAGCGCAAATGCTAACTCGCTTTCCGTGGTATCAATAATAACTCCCATCCTCGACAATCCATTATTTATATCCACCCTCGCTCCCGCAAGCGGAACTCTGTCAATTGCGTTGTTGTTTGCAGGATTTCTATATTCCTCAAACGCAGAAATCTCCCAAGTGTAAATACCCGTTTCTTGACTAAACACAGGGAAACCAAGCGCATAAGAAATATTTCCCTCTCCATTAACCGAATGAAGTGGAATATCACGAGAATTCGCCTCATTAACAAAATCCTCATGCCTGAAAATCCTATCTCCAAACGCTCCCGACAACGGCGCAAAATCAGGAACGGTAGTAGTTATGTCTCGAACATTTACCGTCGGAGTGTTAAACCGCGTTGCTCTAAGCGTTGCGTGATACTCAAACGCAATTACACTATCCCGCGAAACACGATATTCACCTGCTTCCAAAGAATTTACGTCCATATCAATAATTGTTGCTCCGTGGACAGTAAAATTAGTTATTGTGTCAAATTCAGCCGTGCTTATATTTATTACTTCAAACGGCACAGGCGGTAAGTTTGCAACAAATTCGCCTGTTGTCGGGTTGGTCGTTATTCTTACAACACGTCCGTTGCTTTCAAAAGTCACATTGCTTTGTCTGCTGCTTATACCTTGCGTAAAGGTAGTATCTCCAAGAGGTGTTTGATTTCTGTTTCTCAAACTCCATCTGTCGTTCCTTGTGCGCAAAACAATTTCTGCCGCACCGATATTCGCTCGGCTGTCTCCGAAATCTTTGTCCGTTTCAATCTGCCCGCCGACAACACGTCCGACAAGGCGAACGGTGGTAGTGTCAATGAAATCGGGAAGCGTTAAACCTGCTTGGAAAAGATGTCTTTCAAGCGGATTTGTTGGGAAACGTCCACTGTGCATAAACTCGTGTCCTTGCTTGGAAACAGTAATGAAATGTTGCCCAATGGGCACATCTACCGTAAATCTTCCCTCGCTATCGGTCAAAATCGGGCGGCTGTCGGCATTAACGGCAATTTGTCCGCTGATGTAAACGTTTGCGCCAACGACAGGATAATTAGAATTTCTGAAAAGCACTCTTCCGCTGACAGGAAAAGAGGAAATATTTACGAAATCCGTTCCGTTGTGGACAGAAGAGGCGTGGGAGATGAAGCGAACTTGCTGTTGCGGATTAAATACGTGCATATTTCCAAGCGAGTCGCTAAACGACGGAACTATTATATAACTTGTTCCCTCGCCTTGATATGGAATTCCTCTTATCATATAATTACCAACGCTGTCGGTAATTCCTTTCATAGCCAACTGCGAAGAATCAGGAACATTTACAGCAAACCTAAGCATATTTCTTGTGGCGTGGTTATTATTAAACACTGTTCCAACGCGGCTAATATCAAACGCGTGATTGCGTAATCCACAGTTAAATGGCCAATAACCTATAAGTCCGCTTTCATTACCGAGTAAATAACGGTTAAAGTCGCGCCTAATTTCTGCTGTTGGCAATGCTCTGTTCCAAAAACGCACCTCGTCGATATACCCAATAAAACTTTGCCCTAAACTTATTCCGCGATTACTATTCACAACGAATATGGCTTCTAAATTTTCAGGAATATGCTCAGTGGTAAAAGTCGTAGTGTTATCATCATTCCAGTCGCGAGCAACTGTATAAATCCGCATATCATTGTCATTCCTTGTGATAGTGATATGCGAAAATTCATTGGCAGAAATAGTTGCGGAACGAGCTGTTATTGCTGTATTAAAACCTGTATAAATCTGAAACAGATTATCTCCGACATTTACCAAACGGATTGGTTGCTCGCCAATATTGCCGATAATTGTGTCTCCCGTATTTAGCACACTCGGATTTATCCAAAACTGTAAAGTCCATTGCCTTTGTGTTTGCATCCAAATATCATTAAATTGGTTTGACACCCATTCAAATCTGTTGGCGGCTGTTCCGTCCGAATGCAAGGAACGGCGATGGTCTGTTTCGCCTGCCAAAGTATTTCGACGAACTCGAATTTGTGTCTCTGCAACCGGTTGCCCGTTGCCAAATGTCACACGTCCCGAAATCGTTCCTGCTGCTTGTATAAAACCAATATCATAAACGTTATCTGCTGCGCAGGACTCAACAAGTTCTATGCGATATTCATAGAAAATACCAACTTCGGCATTGTCGTCAAACCAACTATTTACAGTTGTGCGACTCGTTATAGTTGCCAAAACAACCCAAGGTCCTGCGGGAACAGCAATAATACTATCCGCTCCTTTTCGCACTTCATTAGCCGCTACACGACGAGATATTCTGTAAACGACATCCGTGTTATTGTGCCCCTGAACAGACCATTCTAACTGCACTCTGTTAGCAAATTCGCCTTTAGAAGCCCTTAAATTGCCTCCTACAAATCTTAATAAATCTTGTGGGTGCGCTATGCCGGAGATTCCCGAATGAATATTGGAACTTTCAAAGAAATTAAAACGCACTCTGTATTCAAATCGAGAGCAAGGAGGGAGAGACGAATGCGTAAGAACATACGGTGTTGCTCTGCCATCAAAACTACCGCTGCCATTTGGCATATCGCCCCAATTACCCCAAGTTTCCCAAGAAGCATTTGCGTCTGCTCTTGTGCTCATCCGATATTCTATTTGGAAAGCGCCTGTATAACCGCTATGCGCCTCAAAAGAAATTTCGATGGTATTGGGATTTATCCCACTCTTTGCATTAACCGAAATGTTGTGCGCTGGAGCAGTTCTTATTGTTCTTCTATGGGAACCATGTTCCCTGATAACTGGTGCAGTAGTCCAAATAGAATTTGCGGTGCTTGAAGGTATCGAAGCAAATGTTTCGTTAGGCACTCCCGAACATTGATAAAGCACTGCATATTCAAAATTATTGTTGAAAGTAGTTGTTCTATCTACAAAGTTTTGCACTACACCATCTCTACCGACTGGAATACCAGGATAATTTAGTCGCACCTAATTACCTGCATTATTAGTTCTGCGATAAACCCAAAAATGTCCGCCTCGTGTGTTTGGATTTTCCGTTGTCCAAGAAACAGTCACTTCCCCACCATTTCTTGGGAACTGATTAAGCTCCAAGGTTATTGGGGCTCTTGTTTCAGGAATTCGTTGCCACCTAGCCCAAAAAGTTAAAGTTCTTGTATTGGCAGTAGGAGTTATTTGAGTTATGCGATTTCCCGATAAACCGCTATTGTCGTGCCAACCATAGAATATGTAGCCATTTCTATTTGGTGTTGGAAGAGTGAACACACCATCTCTTCTTGTTCGAGTTGTATTGCTTACGCCAGATCCGCCGTTTAGATTAAAATTAAAAGTGTATTGCGACCATCTTGCGTGAAGACCTACGTTGCCTTCTACATAACGTAAAGTTCCGTTGCCATTATAGTCAAAAACTCTCTGACCGTTATCATCACGAAACCACCCCTCAAAAGACCAACCACTCCTTGTAGGTGCGCCAGGATTAGTCAAATGTTCACGATTCCAAACTTCTCTTACATTGAATGCAGAGCCGCCATTAGAATTAAAATGGACAGTATGTAATGGTGTAAATCTGATTATTACGCGACCACTTCCGCCGCCAGAGCCTGGGTCGTAACGAGGAGTGCCACCACGACCACCAGCACCAAAATCATAGTGGCCATATCCTCCATATCCCAACGTTGAGTTACTACTTCCTTCGCGCCCATTTCTGCCATCTTCTCCATTAGTGGTAACTGTTAATTGGTCTGTGTTTGGCAGTGCCCCTCCGGTTATTCTACGTCCTCCACCGGAACCGCCGAGCCGGTCACGATCATGTCCGTGCCCACCTTGACCGCCGTCGGCGTAAATTCTTCTACCGTCAATTGTTATTGCCGAATGTCCACCAGTATGACCATTATGACCAGTACGGTTAGAGTTTGTCCTATTTCGTGCACCGCCACCACCGCCATAACCTACACGAATATCTCTAAGTTCAGTAGAGTTTTGCCTTGTAGTTATTGTTGCATTAACAAGTGCCCCGCTACCGCCGCCGCCACCTCTTCCATCTCTATTTGTTCCAAGCCAATTATCAGGGGCATCTGATCCTTGACCGCCACCGCCGCCACCTATTAGGCGAATATCAATGCGACCAGGACCAGTAAAAG
The DNA here is from genome assembly GCA_009779925.1 of Chitinivibrionia bacterium. Classification (NCBI taxonomy): domain Bacteria; kingdom Pseudomonadati; phylum Fibrobacterota; class Chitinivibrionia; species Chitinivibrionia bacterium. Next base: position 3,371 of record WRAZ01000036.1, on the reverse strand, counting down.
TTCGTCGGCGCTCACCACCGTGATTGCCATGTTCTTCATTGCCAACTTGTGTAAACGTGTAAATTCTTGTAGCCGTTCCTGCACTCCAAACACTCCCCACTCCAGCAAGAACCAACATTGTCGCCAATACCACAATAGATTTGAATTTGCCCATAGAGCAACCCTCCCATAAAATATGTTTACGAACAGCAACAAAAAGGCTGTTCTGCCAATAATCATAGTTTACCACAACATAGGATTACAATTCAACGTATTTTTAACTAAAAACAGTTTGATGATGCAGAACAACCCGTGGGTTGGTTCTTATCAAACCATTATATAATTTTTTACAAGAACTGCGAGGAGATTTTCCTGCAATCCTATGTTGTGGTGGTAAGAATATACGTTATGCGTATAATCAAGCGGGAGGAAAATTTGGAATAGGGGAAATTTGCGGTGGAAAGTGTGAAAAAAGGCGCAGAGAGGTTGTCGGAAAGAAAGAGAGAAAATAGCAATGCGTGTTATCTGAAAAACTCAAATATTTGCCTATGATACTCCAGCAAAATTCCGACAAAAAGAGATACTATAGAAGCAATAACGAGCGGAAGACCTTTTCGTATATAGTAAAAAGCGTTTATTGCTAAAACGTTGCCCATGTTATTCATTTGATATTCGTGCCATTCTCTGTGTGCAATATATGCTTTTATGTAACAACTTGCAATTTCTTTGTCTTCCATATAATCATTTCCTATTTTATAATCTCTACAGCGAGCGTCAAACAACAATTTTTCAGCATTACTCTTTTTTCGCATATATTCTTTAATGTAATCTCCGTTTGAAATAAGCCCTAATGCTATTTTGTGATTTTTGACAAAAAAAGTAAGATAGCCGATTTGGCTTTTTTAATTGTGTGTTTCATAAATTTAAGTTTTACCTGTAAATTGACGGCATAAATTTAAGTATATTACGCATGCTGTTCGTCCTTTCCAAGAAAGGACTACCTTGAGGTGGTGCAATGCTGCTTATGGGCGTTAAAATCGGAGCGACAAAGGCTCTATCCGGCAAAAACTCGCCGTCTATTTCGGAACAATCCAACTCCATAAGATTTTCAAGCAACATACTCATTGTTAAAACCACCTTAGATACTATTGACAATTTCAGTTAAATATAACTTTCTCGCTTTAAAATACTTTATTGTTATACGGAAAAACGAATTTTTTTAATTTTTGCGGTTTTTATGGAATTTTCCTGCAATCCTATGTTGTGGTAGTGAGAATATACGTTATGCGTATAATCAAGTGGGGGGAAATTGCGGAATTGTGGAAATTTGCGGTGGAAAATTGCAAACATAGGCGCAAAGATTATCTTTGCGCCTATGTTGATTAGCCAAATTATCGATTCACCCCAACCCTTGACGAATAGAGGAAAAATCTTCCGCTTTGTCCTCGCGCCTCGACGAGAATAAGATATGTGCCGCTTGTAACAAGTCGTCCTGCTTGGTTTCGCAAATTCCAAGTAAATGTATCGGTATTTATACCGTTTGTTTCAAATACGGTGTTGCCTAAATTGTCCAAAATTCGCAAGGTTATTGTTGCCGATTCGGGTGTGCGAACAAAGATTACCGCAGAATCGGAGACGGGGTTTTCTTCGAGGATAATGCCGTATTGACGGGTTTCCGTTTCGCGGGGGCGGATTGAGCTTGGGTTGCAAATGTTGCAGTTAATGTCGTTGCAAGGTCTCAAAGAACAATCATGCGGAATTCGCAAACTCGGAAAACCGTCATTTACCCAAGAATCTTTCATTTCCCAAATATTCTCAAAATCCCAATCTACAAACGTACTTTGCTGCCTCATTTCTTCTTCGGTTTTTGTTGCGCTGCTTAACACGGCACCGGAATTAGTCCCTATAAGCGGAATAACAGGAAGATTAGTCCATACACCAACCCTAATTGATATTCTGCCTGAGGCGTAAGAATTAAGAACGCTGGAATTTACGGCATTTTGACCTACCAGCATGCCTTCAATTTGTCTTACTCCGGATAAATTCAAATGAGATACCGAATAACTATTTTGAATAGTCGCATTAGATTCGTTGCGTCCCACCAAACCGCCTATTCCCGCCGTAGAACGAAATCCTATTATTTCCCCCGTAAAATAACTATTATTAATTAAAGCCGAAACCCCCGAATTTCTTCCGACTAAGCCGCCGACATGCGAATTTGCTTCCGGACTTTCAGAGTGTCCGCTCACTTGCCAAGCAAAATAACTTCTTTCGATGACTCCTCCAACATTCCAACCTACCAGTCCACCGACATCTTGCCTTCCTTGCACGGTTGCAATAACACGAGAATTGATAATCCGTCCGTTTTGATTTCTTCCGACTAATCCACCGACGGAATTTCCGCTTCCTGATATATCAATAACTCCTTCTATAATTCCATCTGTGCTTAGCCCGAAAAGAGAAGTGTTTTCAATAGTTCCTCCGTGATTTCTTCCGACTAAGCCGCCGACATCGCTACCTCCCCTAATCCGAACTTCCGCAAGAATAAGGTTTTTTATAGTTCCTCTCAATACTCCGAATAATCCTTGAAAATTACCTGTGTTATTATTAGCAGTGTGCAACCCTATGATAGATTTGCCATTACCGTCAAATGTTCCCCTGAAATGATGATTTTGATTGTCGTTTTCCCATACTCCAATAGGCAAGTTCCAAGCAGCGCTACTAATATCAATGTCATTAGCAAGCGTAATTGTCTGCCCGTTAAAACTTTGTCCCATATTACTGACGCGTATAGCCAACTCTCTCAATTGTGTCTCTGTTGTTATTGTAATATTAGTTGCGCTCCAATCAATTGCTTGCCCAAAAACCGAAACCGTCAAAATTGCAAAAAGCATCGTTGTTAACTTGAATTTTTTGTTTGTATTCATAATATAAACTCCTTAATTTAAATATTTTCCCATTAAACTTTATCATAAAAATACATTGTTTCGTGAGTCCAAAACACAGAAAAATAAAAAAAGGTGAAATTCCGCAGAATTTCACCTTAAACATTGGTGGAGAATACAGGACTCGAACCTGCCACCTCCTGCGTGCAAGGCAGGCGCTCTACCAGATGAGCTAATTCCCCGAAAAATATTTTCAGTGGTGGGCTTGACAAGAGTTGAACTTGTGACCCCCGCCTTATCAGAGCGGTGCTCTAACCAACTGAGCTACAAGCCCCAATATTTTTTTAGGTTCTTATGTAAGATTATGATGTATGCGAGTCGGTAAAAATTGGTTATATATATCTTAGTTCGTGAACGAACTGATATAAGATTCTCCAGAAAGGAGGTGATCCAGCTGCAACTTCCGATACAGCTACCTTGTTACGACTTAGCCCCAATTATCAGCTT
>WRAZ01000035.1 GCA_009779925.1 Chitinivibrionia bacterium | reverse complement strand
TTGCAAAGTCCACGTCTCTGATTTGGCTTTCCGCCGCTTGCTGGTTGGTAATAGACACAGTAAGGTTGTTGATTGTACTCTCCAAACGATTTACCAACGCACCAATTGATGAACGCGATTCGCTGAGATCTTCAATTAAGCCGTCTAATTCGTCAATCGCCGCTCGTGCAGAAGTTTGGTCTGTAACATTGCCTGTTACATCCTCAACACTTTCGTAAGTAATTTGAATTCTATCATCGTCTTCGTTATTTGCATCAACTTGCAAATGATCTTCAATGAAAGCGCTATCATCTGTCAAGAGCTTAATACCGTTGAAGTTCGTTACATTGACAATTCTTGTGATCTCGCTTGTCAATGCCTGAAACTCTGCGTCCATATAAGCGCGCTCGGTAGATGTATAGGTCGCGTTAGACGATTGAACAGCAAGTTCTCTTTGACGTTGCATAATAGCGTGAATTTCGTTCATCGCTCCTTCTGCAATGTTAAGAGCACTTATACCGTCGAGAGCATTTCTTTTTGCCATTGTTTGCCCTCTTACCTGTGTACGTAAACCTTCTGAAACTGCCAAACCTGCTGCGTCGTCGCTTGCTCTGTTAATTCTAAAGCCTGTTGACAATTTTTCAAGGTCTTTTCCTACTGCTCTGTTGTTTTGGAACAATGCACCTTGTGTGTGCATAGATGAGATGTTGTTGTTAATACGCATAATAAACCTCCATGTTTTTTGGTCGCCTTTTGTTGTTGTTGGGCGACCGGTTGTTATTTTTCCGTTGGCATCCTTGCCACTTATTAACGTTATCGACAAGTTAATAAAAATACTTTATACTTTTTGATAAAAAAAATAAAAAAAAGTGATTTTTGCCCTATACTCCCTGTACTATTACGTATTTTATATGTTATGTAAACGTTTTATAACAGGGGTTTTATGGCAATAAATATTTTAGCAACCTTAGTTTTTCTTTTTATGTTTACCGCTTCGGTAAGCGCTAAGATTGCGGTTTTGCACTCGCACGACTCCGACAACCAACTCGCGCAGAACCTTACCGTTCGTCTTAATACTTACGCACCGTCTCAAAGATTTTTTATAAACGACGCAGGAGCAATTCCGTATATTCAACAAACTTATCCGAACATTGAACTTTTTGTTATAGTGTCTGCGCGCGTTGCGTCGGATTATGCAGTAATTGTTCGCGAGGGCAGACAGCGCCTTGCTCCGCACGTCAGTATTTTGGGGCAAAATATTCCTAACGATAAACTTTCTGTTTTGTTGAGGCACGGAATTGTCGCAATTCCGAAGCTCGACCCTGTTTTGGCAGTGCGCGGGGTTTCGAGTGCATATAATATAAATATAAAAAGCGTTGGCTATCTTCATTGCGATGATACAAGAAATCTTGCTGAAAACGAAAGAGCGCATTTGCTGGCGGCGCAGATTTCTACGGCAAATCGCAGAATGCGCTGTCCCATTGCTGTGCGCGACTTTGAAAATACAATATACAGGTTTTACGAAAACGAGATTTCGGTAGTGCGACTTCTTAATTCTCAGATGTTTTTATCGTTTTTGCACGCAAATCCCAACATAATTGCCCTTGTAGAGAGATTGACGGCGGTTTTGCTTGTTGACAGTCGCGAATTTGTAAGAATGTTTCCGCACGCGCCTGTTGCCGTAATGGAGCCTAACGAGCAAATTACCGAACGGGTTGCGGCAATGATAATTATTGCCAAACTCAGAGAGACCGCCTCGCGACCGAGATTTTCGCATCCTATAACCATTCGTTCGTCAAGGGTTCTTCTTTTCGATAACGACCGTCGGACAGGCGAAAACATATCAGCCGAATTCGAAAACCGAATTCTGACGCAAATCGACAGAACTTGGCGACAAATTACAATGCCGAACCTAAGCGGCAACGATACTTGGGCTCTGATTTCGCAACTTGGCTCGCTTATCGACAAGAGCGCCGCGACAAACACTCCGCCGTCTGCGTTTGTAGTTGCAAAAAACGAGATAATCGCAGGAATTAACAGTGTGGTAGAAACCTTGATTTTCGGATATACCGCCTTGGCAATAATAGTTATTATGTTGATTTCCAATATTTCCAAGCTTTTTAAGAGAAAGAAATACAAGCGAAAAATTGCTATGCTTATACCGAGCGCGATAAGCAAAATTAAACTTGTCGGCAGTGAAGGACACAGCGTTTCGCTTAAATTTTTGCTTGAAAGCGAGGGATACCGCATAAAAAAAGCAGGTTCTAAGGGAAGTTTGAAGAAAAATTTGCGCAAAAATTTCCCGAATGTTCTTGTTGCGGATTGGGAATCGGCAGGAACAACCCTGCAATCTTGTTATTTGGAATTTACAAAGTCGCCGAAATTTAAGCAAATGGTAATTATCCTTGTAAATATTCCTATAAATAAGCAGACTCAAGTCAAAAAACTTTACGAGGGAACAAGCGTTCATTGCTACGAAGACGTATCGACTTTGGACGAAATTCTGGTGCATTTGCGCGGCGACAAGCATTTTTCGTCGTCTTCCGAAGGCTGTTATATGTCGGGAATTATAATGGAAGACAATTTAACGGCAATTTTGCAAATGATTGAGGGAAATATGCTAACAGGCTGTCTTGTTGTGGAAGAAGACAAACCGATTTCTGTAATATATTTCAGAGGTGGGCGAGTGGTTTATTCAGTCGATAAGTCGGGAGAAAGCGGTGTTAAGGCGATTTATAATGCACTCTCGTGTCGTCGCGGCGGTTTTTATTTCCATTTGAACCGAGCCGCGCAAAATGAAACTCTTAATTTGGGGACAATGGAAATTCTTATGGGTTGGGCAGACCAGCGCGACAGATTTACCGAAAAAGTTAAAGCGATTGACGGAAAAAGCAAGAAATAAAAAAAGGAGGTTGAAAATGAAGGGAGACGAAAGACGTTCGGAGCGCAAAGTTTTATGCTATTATCTCAGAGTAATAGACACAAAAACAGGAAAAGAATTGGGGCGCATAGCAGATATTACGCCGGAAGGGCTTATGCTTTTGAGCGATAAGCCGTTGCAACAAACAAAGCCTTACAGTATTCGCATACTTTTGGACAGAAAACTTTTTGACGCGGGCTTGGGTAATCTTGACGTTGATGTAAATGTTCGTTGGAGCAAGCCCGACGCTAATCCGTCCTTAACTCTTACAGGCTTGCTTTTTTTGGATTTGGACGAAAAAGGCAAACAAATAGTGAAAAATCTTGCGAAAAAAATATCGATGAAACAAGGTTTGGACTCGGAAGAGGAAGAAGTGGAATACGGTGCGGAGGAAGTATAAATTGATTTTGATGAAGAAAAAAACTGGAGGAGTATAAAAGTTTATGAAAAAAAATGTTATTATGATTGCGATTTTCGGCTTGCTTTTTATTGCCTGCGACCCGAAAATCGACGAGAGGGCGCCTCGCTTTGACCCTGAGGCGTGTCCTGTAAAATGTCCTGTCGGCAAAAACGCGGCGGGTGAAGTTGTAGGCAAATGCAGGACTTGTTCGGGAAGCGGAAAGTGTTCGTTTTGCGACGGAACGGGAGTAAGAGTTTCCAGTACCAAAAATTTCACGGGCGAGGGGCTTAATCTTGTTGATTACGAAACGCCTTGTCCTTTTTGTAATGCAACGGGAATATGTAGCCATTGCAACGGTGCAAAATTATGTAATATTTGCGGCGGAACACGTCGCGTAGAGCCCGGTTGGGAGGTTCTGTCGGGCGTTAGAGACACAACAAATTAAAAAGAGGAGTCAGTAATTATGGCAAGAAAGAAACCTTTGGTTTTGATTATTCGCGACGGTTGGGGAGTAGGAAAACACGACGATGGCGATATGGTTTGGACGGCAAACACCGAACACTCGAAATACTATGAAAAAACATCCCCCACAACAATACTCGACGCTTGCGGCGAGGCGGTAGGTTTACCTGCCGGAACTATGGGAAATTCGGAAGTCGGGCATATAAATATCGGCGCGGGGCGCGTGGTATATCAGTCGCTGACCAGAATAGATAAATCAATCCGCGACGGCGATTTTTTTGAAAACGAAATACTGCTTAAAGCGGTGAAACTCGCAAAAGAGAGAAACGTAAAAATTCACCTTATGGGACTTGTGCAGGAAGAAGGCGTTCACGCGGCTACACGTCATTGCCACGCGCTTTTGGAATTCTGCAAAAGAAACGATTTCGACAACGTGGTAGTTCACGCGTTCACCGACGGTCGCGACACGCCTCCCAAATCCGCGGCAACTCACCTCGCGTTTTTGGACGAAGGCTTTGCAAAAACAGGCATAGGAAAACTCGGCGTAATCGTCGGAAGATACTATGCTATGGACAGAGATAATCGTTGGGACAGAGTAAAACTTGCCTACGACGCGATAATGAAAGGCGAGGGAACTCCCGCAAAAACTTGGAGAGAAGCAATTGACGAATCTTACGAAAAAGGCGAATTCGACGAATTTGTAAAACCGTATATTCTAAACGACTACAAGGGCGCGGGCAAAGACGACGTTATTATTTTCTTTAATTTCAGAACGGACAGAACGCGCGAACTTACAAAAGCGATAGTCGAAAAAGACTTTAAGGAATTTGAAACGGTTCCGAATAATATTTGGCTTGCGGGAATGACGCACTATTACGATAACGGAAATTTCGAGGAAGTTTATCCTGAAATTAAAAACACAAACATTTTCGGCGAGGTTTTGGCTAACGCGGGACTTAAACAGTTGCGTTGCGCGGAGACAGAGAAATTCGCTCACGTGACTTTCTTCTTTAACGACCAAAATAACGACAAATTCCCTAACGAAGAGCATATATTGGTAAACAGCCCCAAAGTTGCGACCTACGATTTACAGCCAGAAATGAGCGCATTCCAAGTTCGCGACAAACTGATAGAGGCTATTGACAGCGATAAATACGACGTGATAATCTGCAATTTTGCAAACGGCGATATGGTTGGGCATACGGGTGTTCCCGAGGCAATTCGTAAAGCTTGCGAAACAGTGGACGCTTGCGTTTACGACGTTGTTAAGGCAGTGCAAAAGAAGGGCGGAATTGCAATTCTTACGGCAGACCACGGAAACGCAGACCAAATCTATCTGCCCGACGGTTCGCCGATGACGGCGCACTCAATGAACCCTGTGGCTCTTACAATTGTCGGCGGCGGAAATCTGCAACTCAGAAAGGGCGGAAATTTGTCCGACATCGCACCGACCTGCCTTGAACTTTTAGGCATAGAGCAACCCAAAGAAATGACGGGCAAGTCGTTGATTGAGCATTGATATGAGAACTAAATCAATTTTGTTTATTTTAGCCGCCGCGCTTTGCGCGGCGGCTGTTGCTGTACCTAAACTTGAGTTTACACTTAGAGACGGCGAGGTGGTCAGCGGCTATTTAATCTGCCAAGACAGAGTAAATATAACGCTAAAAAGCGGTCGCGAGAGAATATCCGTTAACATAAGAAATATAAAGTATTTCGGCGACGAAAACATTGCGGCGGGAAGCGGGCGCAGGCATTTTGTGCTTGACGACAGTTTGCTTTTGGCGAACAAGAATGAAGTTGCCTTTATTAACACTTCTCCCGATATTGCGCGAATACGTCTTCGGAAAGTTTCGGACGACGGAAAAGAAACGCTTTTCGGAGAAAAAACCGCGCAGTCGGGAGATACGGTTATCTTTTTTGTTCCCGACGGCAGATTTTACGAAGCGGTAGAATTTACTCGCAGTGAAGACGAAATATATTTTGGTATCGGCAGACCTTTTGAAAAAAGAAACCGTTGCAACTCTTTCTCGCGAGACGAAATAGAATTGCGCGGAGTTCCTGCTGACGGCAGAGTTCCGCAACTCAGAGGCGATATGCTGAACTTTAAAAGAGACGGTGATTAAATGGAAATCGGAAACTATAACGAACTTACGGTTGCGCGCATCCTCGAAAAAGGCGCGTATTTAGAAGACGACGAAGAGAACGAGGTGCTTTTTCCGGGGACTTATTTTCCCGAAAACATAAACATCGGCGATAAAATACGGGTATTTGTTTATTGCGATTCGCTCGATCGCCCCGTTGCTACGACCGAAACGCCTTTTGCAACGGTTAATCAATTCGCGGCGCTTAAAGTTAAAGATGTAAATAATATAGGCGCGTTTTTGGACTGGGGAATATTGAAAGATTTGTTTGTTCCGCACAGCCAAATGCTCGGCGCAATGCGAGTGGGGGAGACCGTTGTCGTGCGGATTTTGTTCGACGACAAATCCAACCGTCTGCTTGCAACGCCGCGGCTTCGCCCGTTTCTTAAAAAACCGAATGCCGCGAACTACGAAAACGGAAAAAAACTCGACTGCATTGTCTGCGAAATCAGAGATTACGGCGTATTTGTTATTGCCGAGGGCGACGTTTCCGCTATGATACAAATTTCGGAATTTCGCAAACTTCCCAAAGTCGGCGACAAATTTTCCGCTTTTGTGCGCGAATTAAGGCTTGACGGCAAATTAACGCTTACGCTTACGCCGGTCGGCATAGCAAGAGGAGAATTTCGCGACGCTATTTATGAAAAATTAGTTGCCGCAGGCGGTTTTTTGCCGTTTAACGACAATTCTTCGCCAAAAGAAATATTCGACAAGTTCGGGCTCAGCAAAAAAAGTTTCAAAAAACTTATCGGAAATCTTCTGAAACTCAAAAAAATAAGAATGGACGAAAAAGGTATTTACCAAAGCGAGCAAAAATAAATGGATATTTTCCTAAAAATTTTGGACATTATGGGAACAGCGGCGTTTGCCGTTTCGGGAGCGGTGCTTGGAGTTCGCCATAAATTAGATATGCTTGGCGTTGCGGTTTTGGCGATTGCCACGGGAACAGCGGGCGGCATAATCAGAGACGTCCTTATAGGAAAAACGCCGCCTGTCGCCTTTCAAAACGAAATGTATTTGCTTATTTGTATTCTTTGCGCGGCTATAGTCCTCTTAAAAACAGAGGGGATTGCCCGCCGCTCCGAAAAAAAATGGAGCGTCGTCCAAATTTTTGACGCGATAGGTCTTGGAATTTTTGCGGCAATCGGTGCGCAAAGAGCAATATCCGCGGATTTCGGCACGGTTGGAATTATTATGATGGGAATGATAACCGCTTGCGGCGGCGGTATGGTGCGCGACGTTTTGGTGCGCGATATTCCTTTTGTCCTTTGCCGAGAAGTTTATGCCACAGCCGCTATGGTAGGCGTAATTTTTATGCTTTTGGCTCGCGAATTCGGCTTTGGAGAACACGTCCAAGTAATGACCACGGTTATTATCGCAAGCGGAATGCGCTTCTGGGCAATGGCAAAAAACGTAAATTTACCTCAAAAAATCGGCTAAAAATGAAGCTTTTTGTTTTTATTATCGCGTTTTTTGTTTTATCTTGTTCGCAAGTTCCGCAAAAAAACGTTTGGTTTAATATGGACACGATAATAGAAATCACGCTTTTTGCAAATCCGAACGCCAAAATTTCCACCGCCGAGATGTTTGACAAAATTCAGAATTTTCTGCAAAATTGGGATGAACGATTTTCCCCGTCCGCAGAAAACAGCGAAATTCTCAAAATAAATAACCGAGAAACCGATACGGTAAATATCAGCGACGATTTATACGAAATGCTTAAAATATCCATTCTCTATTCGCAAAAAACAGACGGACTTTTCGACATTACCGTAAAACCGCTAAAGGATTTTTGGAACATTGCAGGCGACGGCGATTTTTTGCCCGACCCCGAAGACCCGTTAATTGCAGATACTCTCGCAAAAATTTTGCAAAGAGTAGATTATCGAAATATTTCGCTTTTAGATAATCCCAAACGAGCGGTTTTGGCAAACACAAAAACGCAGATTGACTTAGGCGCGATTGCCAAGGGTTTTGCGATAGGCAGATTGGCGGACATTCTCAAGAATTACGGTTTTTCTAATTTCATAATAAATATCGGCGGCGATATTTTTGTATCGGGAAATAAAGAGCGAGGCAAGCCGATAGTAGTAGGAGTTCGCCATCCGCGCCAAAGAAGCGATTTATTGAAAATATTCAGCGTTGGCGGCGAAAACAGGCAATCGGCGGCAATATTTACAAGCGGCGACTACGAGCGGTATCGCGTAGCGCCGTCGGGTGCAAGAGTGCATCATATTTTTGACCCGCAAACGGGCTTTCCCGCAACTGCAAATGTTTCTCTTACAATAATAGGGGATTGCCCTGTCATTGCAGATATACTTTCAACCGCGTTTTTTTCGCTTTCGGCAGATGAAATTCGCAAAAGAATAAAAGATTTCGATGGTTATGGATTTATTCTGGTGGATAAAAACGGAGAGGTGGAAGAATAGGGTGGTATTTCCACAAATTTCACCAAGAAAAAAAACAAGCAAAAACAAAAATCTTGCTTTATATTTACCAAAAAGATCTTAAAAAAATGGGTAAAAAAATGAAAAAACAAAAACCAATTCTCCACAAACACATCAAAGGGCTTCTCGCCGCTTTTTTGTTAATCGCAAACGCATTCGGAACAAACGAGAGCGAGCACTTTTCGGGCGGCGGCTTGCAATCCAATCCGTTTAGAATCACAACGGCGCAGGAACTTGCGCAGTTTGCCGCGCTTATTAATTCAAACACCCAGCCTTACAGCAGAGTGAACACGCATTTCCGGCTCGAAAGTCCCAACGACACTATCGATTTGAGCGGTATCGAAAATTGGACGCCAATCGGAAGAATGGACGGAACAGCCATTAGTGATTTCAGGGGAAATTTTGACGGAAACGGAAACGTAATTGTCGGCTTAACAATAAACAGACCCGACCAAGATAACCTGGGACTGTTTGGGACTATAACCGTAGAATCCGGATTCATAAGAAATTTCGGTATTGTCGGCGCAAACATTGTCGGCAGAGACAGGGTTGGCGGAGTGGCGTCAGGCGTTAGTTTAAGCGGCAGAGTAAGTAATGTTTTTGTTTCGGGTTCCATTAGAGGCAGAAATTATGTAGGCGGCATAGCGGGAAGTATGGGCACAGGCGGGCGCATAGTATCTAGTTTTTCCACAGCCGAAGTCAGCGGAGAAGACGCAGTCGGCGGACTGGTGGGATATATGTTCTTTGCAGGCGGCGCGCCCCCAAGTATCTTAAACAGCGCCGCGCTAAATCCAAGCGTAAGAGGCACAGGCGACAATATAGGGCGCGTGGTAGGGCGAATACTCGAAAGAGCAACCCTCACAAGTAATGTCGCATTTTTGAATATGCTTGGAAATTTTGGAAACACGGATTTTGCCTTAAATCAAAAAAACGGCGCGTCTTTCTCGGCGCAAGCAATAAATGCTGACGGCTCTATAGACGGGCGGTTTAACAACAATAATGGTTGGATTTGGGCAAACGGCTCTTTACCCGGATTAGTGGTGCGTGCTGTCGGAGGAGCGGAAAGAGGCGCGCCGCAAGCAATGCCGCCGCATTTAATACCTCAGTCGGGAACCGTAAGCAACAGCAATCTGCTTTTGCCGCCGCCCCTTGCGGGAATGTCGCCGATTCCGCAAATATTTGACCCCAACGGACAACAATGGGTAGCCCAAATAACGTGGTATCCCGCTATTGTCGCAGGCGGGATTTTTGAGGCGAATACGGAATACACGGCAACTATTTCCATAAACCCGACATACGGACGAACTCTAAGCGGCGTTGCAGAGAACTTTTTCAGAATAAACGGACTTGAGCCAAGAGTTCAAAATAAAGCCGACGAAGGAGTGTTCAGCCATACTTTCCCAAAAACGGGCGAGGCGTTTGTGCGCCTTAATATGCTGTCGCAAGGTCAAAGCGGCGAAAACTGGACATTTTCGGACGACATACTTACCGTAAGCGGCAATGTAAGCGCTCCAATTACAAGCAGCGGCATAGAAACCCATCGCAGAATAGCGGTAAACGGCGAATCGAGCATTACGATTTACAACTTAAACATAAAAGTCCTTTGCACCTTCGACGGTTGCCAGCCGATTTGGCTGAACGAAGTAGGGACGACTCTTAATTTAACGCTTGCGGAAGGCGGTGTAAGTTATCTTTCGGGAGCGTCGTCTTCGTCGGGCATAGTCGTCAGGTCAAACAGAGAACTCATAATTGACGGAACGGGAACTTTGCATACTTTCGGAACCGGCAACCGAGCAGGCATTGAAAATCATGGAAAAACCACAATAAAAGGCGGCGTTATATACGCTACCGGCGGTGAACGGGGCACAAGCGTCGGCGGAAGATCAGGCGTAATAATGAGTAGCGACAGAACTACAATTATTTCGGGCAACGCGCAAGTAATCGCGACAGCGGGAGGAAACAGCGCGGCTCTCGGCGGCGGCGAAGACGGTTCTTTTAATAGTCCCGCGCCAAGCGGAAAAATAATAATCGAAGATAACGCAAAAGTAATACTCCGCAGAAGCGCAAACAGCACCAACGAAGCCCGCAGATGGATAGGCGCAGGACTCGGAGCCAACGGCAATCCGGGCGCAGAAATTCCGCCGACAATCGCCCCGACCGCAAGCGTTGTAGCCGTAGGCGCAAAAGTTAATTTCAACCCCAACGGCGGCACCCTTAGCGGCACAAGTCCGCAGATAATTTCAACCGAAAATCACGGCGCCGCGCTTCAGCCCGACCCAACCCGCCCCGCCCACAAATTCGACGGCTGGTTCACATCTCCCACCAACGGCGACCGCGTAGAATTGCGACACATACATAACCACGCAACCCTCTACGCCCAATGGACTCCCAACGGCGCAACCAACATCCGCCCGAATACTCCCCACAACGACAAATTCGGCATTTTGTTGGAGAACGCAATTGTCTCGGATGTGGCAAGAATTTCTGTGATACCCCCCGAGCAGGCAACGGTGAATTTGGTAATATTGGATAATTTAGGCAATGTTGTGTTTTCGGCGGACGATGTAAGGGCAGACCCGCGTGTCTGCCCAAATATTAACGCCGCCCAAAACGGGCAGACACAGGGGTCTGCCCCTACGCCAATCGTCTGGAATTTAACCAACCAATCCGGACGTTTCGTCGCCAATGGGACGTATTTGGTACTTGTCGAGGCAACAGGCATCAGCGGAAAGGTGTACAGATATTCGACAAGAATTGGAGTAAACAGATAAAAACTATTCCGGTAGTTTTCTTGCGAAGACAAGGCAATGCGCCTTGTCTTTTTTTTATAATCCCGAAAATCCCGAAAACTCTTCAGGAACAGCCGCCTCGAACGAATAGCGTTTTTTATCTAAACTAAACGAAATTTTATGCGAATGCAACATTAAACGGTTTATCTTTTTTCCGAGTTTTTTTTCTGTTTCTTTATCCGAAATTTCATCACCGTATTTTTTGTCGCCTAAAATGCAGTGGCTTATATGTGCCAACTGCGTGCGGATTTGGTGCATTCGTCCTGTTTCTATTTCAACGCTTACAAGCGACAAACTATCACTTTCTTTCAGCACTTTGAAACGCGAAACGCTCTCTTGTCCGCCGTTTTCGACTACGTTCATTTTTTGACCGTGTTTTTCGAGGTTAAACTCAATTTTCCCCGTTTTTTTCTCGAAAATGTTATGACAGAGCGCCAAATATTCTTTTTTGAGTAGGGGAGTGTTCCAAATATCTTGAATTTTCCGCAGAATTTCCACATTTTTGGCAATCAAAACAAGTCCGGAAGTGTCCGCGTCAATTCTGTGCGCCAAATGGGGAACGAATTTTTTGTCGGCGTAATTTTGTACGATTTCTATAAGAGAAGCGCCCGTCGAAATTCCTTTGCCGGGTTGAGTAGCAACTCCTACGGGTTTGTCGCAAACGAGCAATTGCGGGTCTTCGTAAATTATTTTAAGATTGTTTTTGCATTCGGCTTCCTGTTTTTCGGCGAATTTTTTACGCAATTCACTCTCGTCGGCAAGGATTTGTATTTCGCCTGCAAGCGCAACGCGGTCATTCTCTTTTAGTTTTTTGCCGTCAAAGCGAATTTTTCCGTCTCGAAACAAGCGAAAAACCTCGCCAAGCGGACAGAAAGACAATTTTTTACGAACAATCCTGTCAATCCGCTTGCCGACATCTTCGTCGTCTATGTTGAGAATAATCATTATATCGCTGTTTTTTCGATACTGAACCCGAATTTTTTTGCGAGTTTGTTGATTAAAACTATCGTTTTCCTTTCATTGCCTATCATTGGTTTTCCGCTAACATTCCAACGCGGATAAATGTCGTTTTTTACCTGTTTGTAAAGCAAATAAAAACGGTCTTGCACCTGATGGAAATGCAAGGGTATCGACAATCTTTCAACAAGTTCGAGTTTTACAATTATTCTTTCCGCAAGTTTTTCGTTGGTAAGGTCTTTGTTTAGTTCTTTCAAATCTTTGTTTATCGCCAAACGAATTTTTTCCGCCGCTGTTGATTTGTCTATTGAAAAGGAAAAGCGGGCGGATTTTCCGTTTATTTCCGCAAGTTTTTCAATAATATTTGCATTTGTACCGTCTGCCGCCAAAAACTCGTCTATTGCTACGTCCCATTCTTTGTTTGTGTAGAAATTTACCGTTGCGGCAAGTTCCGTCGGAAGTCCGCCGTTTATATCGGATATTGCGTTCAAAAGATTATCTTGTTTGTCTATCCACGACAAAAAGTTGCGGTAAGTATCGTCTGCAAAATCATTTACAAATTTTTCGACGGCGTGTTCTTTGAATGACGCAACCGTGTCGCCGAGCGAGAAATTCAGTAGATTGCCTGTTTTCATAAGTTTTGCGAAATCAGCGTCGTTTTTCGGCAATTTATTATGGTTTTCGTCGAACACAACTCCCTCGATTTGATTTTCGTTTTTGTAAAGTGCAAGTACCAAGGATTTTTGTTCAAGCGAAATTTTATGCTGTACATCGGCAAAATAGACGCGCCAAGTTTTTTTGTCGTAATTGCAATCTTCTTCTTTTATCGTCAGTTTTGCGGAATACGAATAATTTTCATTTGAAAAATGGTTGTGCGACGTTTGGTATAAATAATTATCCACAGCCATAGAAAACGCTACGCGCTCAATATGATTTATCATAGGAAACGCTTCTTTTTCTATGATTGTTTGTCCGTCAATGCCAGGGTAATTACTTTTTGCTTCTTGTAAAATTCTTACAAAATTACGCAGAACAATGTTCATTTTTTCGTTGGGATACATCAACTGCCACGCCCTGAGAGCATAACGCATATTTTGCTCGGGCTCAATTCCCGAAATATCGTTAAAAAACCACGCGCAGGAAGTAAATGCAAAAAGCATAAATTTTTGCGCTTCCAAAAGCATAATTATTCTTTTTATTTGCTCGCTTGTTAATTTTACGCCTTTTTTCGCCGATTTTTGCAAGAATTTATCAAGCCCGCTTCTGTCGTCAATAAATTGTTCGTAAGCGTCTCTGATTTCGGCGGGGTTTTTAAAGAATTCGTTCATTTCACGCTGATACCCAAAGTCAATTTCGGTTTGCAGAACTTTTAATGCTCTGCGCAACGGTTCGCGCCATTTTTGGTTCCAACCCGGCAAGCCGCCTGTGTTGCAACCGCAGTCTCTTATCCAACGCCCTGTTCCGTGCGCGCAACTCCAAGCGGTTCCTTCACCCCAAGCATTTTTTACGCGGACTTCTCGTTTTGGCGGATTGTTTGCCAAATAAGTTGCGTAATTTACAACTTTTATACCCGATTGCGCCGCGCGATTTCTGAAAAAATACGCAAGACACATATCGCCGTTTTTTTTGTGGTGTCCGAATGTTTCGCCGTCCGTCGCCAGATTTACGAGTTGATTTTCGTTCCAGTTTTGGTCGAAGCGGCAGTTTATTTCGTCAGTTAAGTGGTCGGCGCTCTGAAGCATATCGCCAAAGCCCAATTCACGCGAAAACACATCGTCGAAAAAGAAAACATCAACGTATTTTCCGCTTCTTTCTCCGCGCTGATTTTCTACGAAGCAACGGTAAGGTAAGCGTGTGTCAATTCTTTGATTATCCGTATATATCCAATCGTGGCTGTTGCCGCCTATTGTGCGAAAACTGTCCGCCTGAGTGGGCGCCAATATAACAAATTTTATATTTTCGTCTGCTAAGCATTCGACCGTTTCCATATTTATTGCTGTTTCGGCAAGCCACATTCCTTCCGGATTGCGATTAAAATGTCTTTTGAAAAACGATTTTGCCCAACGTATCTGCGTAAGTTGGTCTTTTTTGAGGGCGAGCGGCATAATTATATGATTATAAACCTGCGCAATCGCGCTTCCGTGTCCGTTGTTTTCTTCGCAACTGCGCTTATCTGCTTCAACGACCCTCCTGTAAACAGTGGGGTGTTTTTTGGCTATCCAGCGAAAAAGCGTGGGACCAAAATTAAAGTTCATATAGCTGAAGTTGTTGTTTACCGCGACAATTTCGCCGTTGCCGTTAAGTATTCGCGAGAAAGAATTTGGGCGGTAGCATTCGTCGTAAATTCTGTCGTTCCAGTCGTGAAAAGGCGCCGCGCTCGGCTGTTTTTCGATTTCGTCTTCCCAAGGATCTTCCCTTGGCGGTTGGTAAAAATGCCCGTGGATTACACAGTATTTATTCCCAGTCATATATTCTCCCATCGGGGTAAGTTATTTTTTTACCCGAAAGTTGTCCTTGAAGCAAATTTTTGCCTTCAAGGACTATTTCGTCTCGGTTTTCGCTAACCTGATTGAAGTACTTTTCGATTTCGTTGCCGATTCGCGTATAGCATTTATCGCCTATGACCCTATATCCGATTTGAACCTCAATGGTTGTTTCTTCGTCGTCAATCAAAACGTTGCGTATCCAACGGATAGACATACAAGTTTCCTCACACTCTTTGTATTTTAATCGTGTTTGTGTTTCCCGAAATTCCTACAGGTGTGCCTGCCACTATTACTACGAGGTCGCCTTCTTTTACCATACCTGTTTTGAGCGCGCATTCGGTTGCGTGAGCAATGAGCTCGTCGCTACTGGTTTTTTCTTCGGCAAAAGTCGGTATAACTCCCCAGTTAAGCGCCATTCTGAAATATGTTCTTTGCGAAGTGGTAGCGCTTATAATAGGCGCAATAGGTCTGAAGCGGCTGATTTTTTGCGCCGCCGTTCCCGAAAACGTCAAAGTTATTATCGCTTGTGCATTCAAGTTAAATGCGGCATTAACCGCTGAGTGCGATATGGCGTTGTCTATGGTTTTGATTTCAACTTCAAAATTTAAAAATCTTTTCTTGTAGTTTACATTCTTTTCGGTCTCTTCGATTATTTTCGCCATCGTTCTTACCGCTTCTACGGGATATTTGCCCGCCGCTGTTTCGCCGCTGAGCATTGTAGCAGAAGTGCCGTCGTAAATAGCGTTTGCAACGTCGCTTATTTCGGCTCTGGTCGGACGCGGATTGTTTATCATAGTTTCAAGCATTTGCGTTGCAGTTATCACAACTTTGCCTGCTCTGTAGCAGTTCTTAATAAGATGTTTTTGAATGCTCGGCAATTTTTCAAAGTCGATTTCAACGCCCATATCGCCGCGCGCCACCATTATTCCGTCGCTTAATTCTATGATTGAATCCATATTGTCCACGCCGCTTTGGTTTTCAATTTTGCTTATAAGAGCAGTATCCGAGCCGTTTATGGTTTTAAGGTATTCGCGCACTGCTTCAACATCTTCTTTGCAACGAACAAAACTCAACGCTATCCATTCTACGCCTTGCTCAATTCCGAAAGCAATGTCTTTTTTGTCGATGTCGGACATATATTCCATATCAATATGAATGCCGGGGAAATTAAGCGATTTTCTGTTGGACAAAACTCCGCCTGCAATCACGGACATAACAACATCTTTGCCTTCTATGCTTTCTACGCGAAATTCGATGTTTCCGTCGTCCGCCAAAACCGTGTCGCCTACTTTGAGATGTTTATACAACTCAGGATAAGATATGGATATGCGCGCATTGTCGCCTTCTACTTCTTCGTGCGTTAACGTGAATTTTGCGCCTCTTTCGAGGAATTCTTTTCCGTTTTTGAATGTTTTTATTCTGAATTCTGGTCCTTTGGTGTCGAGTAATATCGCAACGGGAATTCCTAACTCTTCACGAACTTGTTTTACCATCGCGACTCTTCCCGCTTGTTCTTCGTATGAGCCGTGCGACATATTTAGACGAGCAACGTTCATACCCGCCTTTACCATATCTCTCAAAACTTCGATATTAGTTGAAGGTCCGAGTGTACATATAATTTTTGTTTTTTTAGGTAGCATAAATCCTCCTTGAATTTTGCAGGAAAATAATTAAGGGACACAGCCTTTGTCAAGGGGTTTTCTAAAAAAGCGGATTTTGTAAATTTATCTCACAATTTATCGCAAAATCGCAGGAGTAAATCGACTGCTTTTGGGGCGCGCATCTGTTATCATATTGTTAAATTCAAAGCCGAGCGTAAACGAAACTCTTCCGCCGCCGACGGGTGCGCTACGATTAAATCCGTAATCGTATCTGAGCGACATCGCAAGCGGGAAAGTGTTGAATGTGATTGTCGAAAGACGTAGTTCGGGACCTGCGTAAAGCAGCGCGTCGTCGATGGTTTTGTTGCGTAATGCGCTAAGGCTGTTTGCGGGCAATGCTCCGCCGAAATTAACCGCTCCGTAAAGTTTGTCGAAATAGAATATCCACCATTTTCTTCCGATGCCTCTTGGAGAAGTCAGCGGAAAGCGGTAGGCGGAATGCAATTCCAAGAGCACTTTGCCGCTTGCTGTAAGGGAATCTTCGCTTGTCATAACTGTTCTTCTTTGTCCGTCCGAACCCACTATAACGTGCTCAGCGCTATCTGCGCGATAAGAAAAGGAGTAGCCGGGAACGGTTGTCGCAGGAAAAAAGAAATCGGGTAAATCTCTTTCTCTTCTTATAGTTCTTTGTGTTTCGCGCACCATAGTTGCGTTTAAGTTAAGGGAGAAATCCACTCTTTCGTGTATCAATCTTGACGGACTGCCCCAAAACAGCGAAAAGCGGTAAGCGTTAAAGTTGTAAGGGTGGTTGTTTTCTACTATTTTTCCGTCTTCGATTTTTATAACTTCTTCTTCATCGGCGTATTGCCCGCGATTAAAATCCCACTGGAACTGCGCGTTAAATCCTCTCGGGGAAATTGCTTGCGAAGAAGTGTAGCGAGGTGTGTTTCCGTAAGAAATCCAAGTACCTAAGCGAGAAAGTTTTGCCGGACTAAAGAATAAATAAAGCATATTTCGGTCGCCCTCGTTTTCGTCAATTCGCACATTTTGGCGAAAATTCAAGTGGCTTGCAAATGTGCCGAGGGTCAAGCGGTTTGTCGGAAAACGCGTCAAAATTGACTTGCTTGCCGCAAGTTCAACCTGCATCGGTTGAACGCTTACTTGGTTGGTCACAAGTGTATCGAAGCCGAAGTAATTATGAATAAAATCGGTTTCTAACGGCAAATTTCGCCTGAAAAACGAAAATGAAAGGTCTATCGGGAATTTTTGAGTATCGTAAAAGAAACCCCATTGATAAGCGACCATTAAGTTGCGCGATATATTTATAAACGGCGCGGAAATCTGCCTGAAAAAATTGTCGGTCAAATAGAAAAATGTGAGCGAATTTCCTTTTCCGCTCCAAAAAAGCGGGTCGTTAAACATTGCCATAATGCCGTATTGCGTGTGATTTATTCCTCTGTTAATATTGTTGCGGTCGGTTATAACTTCTTCCGCCAAAATAGTCGGAACTACAAGCCACTTACGCGGAAAATACGAGTAATTACGGCTTTTTCCCGAAATAAATTCGCCGCCGATAAAAAGCGGTTCCCGCTCGTTCAAAATAAGCGGCAATCTTTCTTCGGGCGGAGAAATTTCCGTTTTGAAAATCTTAAAACCGTCAGAGGTATATGACGCAAACACTAATTGAGTTTCGTCCGAATTCACATCGGGAGTAAAAGCGCCGCTTATAACATTTGTCAGTTGCTCTGTTTCGTCGCCGATTTTGCGGAAAATATTAAATATTCCCGTTCTGTCGCTTGCAAAATACAGCGTTTTGCCGTCGCGCGAAAATCTTGGGTCGCGGTCGTCGCTCGTGTTGTCCGAAATAGTGCGGAAAGTGTTTGTGGGTATATTGAATATTCCGATTTTGCGAAAATCTCTGTCAATATAGCTCATAGCGATGTTTTCGCCGTCCGGAGACCAATCTAAAGAAAAAATTGTTCTGATAGCCGAAAATTCGTCGTTTCTCGGTGGATAAACTTCCTCAAAATTACTGCCGTCGGCATCGCCGATAATTAAAAAATGTCTGTCATTCACGTGTGCAACCGCCGCTATTCTTTGTCCGCAAGGCGAAAACGCAGGATTAAGGATATTTTGCGCAAAAGTAAGTTGCTCACTGCTTCGTATGCTTTGCCTCATTGCCCGTCTTGTAGTGTCGGCGGGGAGCGAAGTTCTGTGCAAATCAAAAGCAAATCCGCCGCCTCGATTATGAGGAAGGCGCGAGCGCAAACTTGCCGCGCTCATAAAAAGAACATTGTCAGCTCGGTCGAGAGAAAATACGTTGTTTACGTGCGGTGCAACAAGACGGATAGGATTTGCCGAAGTGTCGGTATTTACTATAATCGCTCCCGTTGCAGTGTTTATTATAGTGTCTGTTGTTGCGACACTTAAATCGTATTTGTAGAGCATTTTAAAGAAACTCTCACTCAATCCGTTTGAAAGGAAAAATATTTTAGTGTCGTCCCTTGAAAACCTCGGACGGAAATTGTCGAAACCTATGGGGGATAGTTTTCGTGCCTTCGTAATTTCGCCGAGTTCTGCTACTTGTGCAGTGTATTTTTGTCTCAGATGCAGTTTCCAGTCTTCAAATAATTGTCTGCCCGAAATCCCCAAAACCGCTCGTATGGAATTATCAAAAACAAGCCGTCCAAAGCGTGAAGCTTCTCTTAGAATTGCCGCGATTTTATCTTCGCCGTAAGTTTCGGCAATATACATTACAAGCGAAAAACCGTGATTGTAAACCATTTCAAAATCGTCGCCTCTGCCTGTGAAAACCGACATTCTATCCCACGAAAGAAGCGAATCGCTGAGCGAGAGTGTTCGCAAAATCATATCCCTGTGGGTGTCCCATCTTTCGCCGTCTAAATACGGGTCTTCAAAATGCGCTCTGTAGCTGTCGTATTGTGCAATCCCTTCAAAAAACCACGGCGGAAGAACTTCCGATGGGAAAATCGTCATAATTTCGGCGGTGTTTTTTTCGTTTGGGTGCGAAAATTTTCCAAATTGAAAATACGGCATCCAGTGCGGCATTTTGAACGAATTAGCAATGGAAACCACGTGTGAATATTCGTGTATGACCAAATTTTCGAGCCAGTTTGAAGTGCCGCGCATATTCCAGTCCAACTCGTTTACGTAAATTCCGATAGTGTTTTGGATAGCAAGCGCCCAACCGCCGCTGAAAGCAGAGTTTGCAACTAAGACATTGGTTTTTGTCGGAAGCGTAATCGCATATCTATCGCGAAATCTTTGATGTATTCTTTCGAGAATTGTTGCAATTTCGGCGGCGGGTCTGTCTAAGTTCTCTTCGTAATGTATAATGAAATTTTGTGTTTCAAAGGTTCTATGGCGTTGAATTGCGCGGCTTTCCCGAGCAAACGCGCAAACACAGCAAAAAATCAAAATAAATAAAATTCTTTTTACCATAAAATCTCTTTCAAAACGGTAATTTTCTTCTGAAAATAAGATATTTCCAATACGAATATTTCAATTTCGACAAAATTGAGGAAAAAAAGAATGAATTTACAGAATATTGATAAGACGCATCCATATAGCAATTTATGTGGCAATTCTCGCAAATTTCAAATTTTCCCTGCAATTTTCTAAACTCGGCGACCTTATCGCTTTTAAGAATTTCTTGTAAATTTCCGTCGATTTTGAGTTTAGTTTTTACTCTGTGAAAGCAGGGGAGTGCAAGTGTGTCGTCAGGCAAAATAACGATAGTGCTGTCTGTCGCTTTGCAAGTAGGGCTTTGCGGATTGTTTCCGCCTTTTTCACGAAGCTTCAGATGAGCCGAATTCAGATAAACGCCCGCTTTTTTCGCAAATTTTTTTGCTTTAATTTGTGTTTGCGCCGAGAGTAAGTTTTTGCCGTCGGTCGAGAAAACAGGGTCTAAAATCAGCATTAGTTTGCGCGAGTGTGCGATTTCATAAACTTCTTCAAAACAGTCGATGTTTTCATCGGTATATGTAAAAAGCAGGTCGGGGACAAGGTTGTTTTTTAACGCGACATCTATCGCTTTTATCATTGTATCGAAAGATTTTACGCCGCGTATTTTGTCGTGTGTTTCTTTGTTTCCGCCTATGCTGAAATGCAGTAAATCAACTTTTCCTTTTAATTGCGGCGCGAATTTTTCAAACAAAACGGCGTTTGTGGTTATGCTTGTAATAAATTTTTTCTTTTTGGCAAAATCAAGAAATTTCGGCAAATCGGGATTAAGAAGCGGCTCACCTCCCGTGAAATCGACAAACTTTGCTCCAAGTTGTCTTGCGGCGCTGAGGTTGCGTTCAACATCATAATATTTTGCGCTACCTGCTCCCTTTTGTTTCCATATATCACAAAATTCGCATTTGGCGTTGCAATTATCGGTAATGTAATAATGAAGAAGTATCGGCTTTTTCATAAATCCGTAATTTATTTGGAATGAAGCATAGCTGTAAGCGCGTCGGCGATTGCTTTTGCCGCTTTGTCCGAAATACCTCTTTCACGTCTTTGCTGTTTTTGCTTTGCCAAAGCGCGCATTTCCGCTAAAAGTCGCAATCTTGCGGGGGTAATGGATTTTCCGGACGTGTTTGTCGCGGTGGTTTTTACTGCGATGTTGCTTCTTGCGCTCAAAGTTTTACTTTTTGTCGCAGTTGCGTCTTTACCTGCAGAAACTTTGTTTGAGCTTGTTTCTTTGTCGCTTGTATCTGCCGAACGCCCTGCATTAGTCGCGTAAAGAAGCGATTTTAACTTCGGTTTTTTCACGCTTCTGACAAATCCGTTTGGCGTCAAATATTGTGGATGTTTGAAGTTATTCATACAAATTATCCCTTTTTTTTGTTTTTTATCACTATTTCTTTGTGAAATATATTATATTTATCGGATATGTAGGTGAAAACTAAACATTTTTAAGATAATTAACAAACATTGCTCTTTTAGGGAGGGGTAAATTATGGCGGGAGCGGCAAATGCGAGTATAGGACTGTCAGGTGCAAACGACAATACAATGCAAGACAAGTACCTTACGTTTCTTTTGAATGAAGAGAGTTATGCTATTCCTATTCAGTATATTCTGGAAATAGTAGGGATACAAAAAATTACAATCGTTCCCGATATGGTTAATTATATTAAGGGCGTTATAAACCTCCGAGGGCAAGTTATTCCTGTGGTGGATGTTCGTCTTCGTTTCGGAATGACTGACAAAGAATATGACGAAAGAACTTGTATAATGATAACCAAAATCGGCGAAGTTTCTATCGGTCTTATTGTTGATATGGTCGAAGAAGTTCGCGATATTGCACCGGAAAAAATCGGCGAGTCTCCAAAAATATCGACTGCGCAATCGGCTGAATTTATTCAGGGTATTGCAAGGATTAGCGATGAAGTTGTTATTGTTCTCGACGTAAGCAAACTTCTTTACGCCAACGACTTGGCGGCAGTTGCAGACGCGGCAAAATAAAGCGGGGCGGACAAATTGCGTTGGTTTCTGCGTTCAAAAATTCATAAAGCAACCGTTACGGAAGCAAATTTAGAGTATATCGGCAGTATTACCATAGATAAAAATCTTATGGATGCTGTCGGTATTTTGCCTTTTGAAAAAGTTCAGGTAGTCAGCAATAC
>WRAZ01000034.1 GCA_009779925.1 Chitinivibrionia bacterium | reverse complement strand
TCGAATAGGAATAGGCAACGGCTTTGTCCATTTGGGAATAGGAACGAGAGAAAACGCGGGAGCAAGAAACCCGTCAAATGTAATTTGGTTGTATTGAAAAACAGATAGGGGGAAAGCGGGTTAGTTCGGTTCGTAATAGTGCCAACACGATAACCCTTCCCCTATCAAATAATAAAAGGAGTGAGGAGTATGGAAAAACAAAATCAACGTTCCTGCAAGTTTTCAGGAAAAGTGAGCGAGTGGAAATCTTGGATAACCGAGCAGGTTAAAATCGACAA
This sequence comes from Chitinivibrionia bacterium, assembly GCA_009779925.1. Classification (NCBI taxonomy): domain Bacteria; kingdom Pseudomonadati; phylum Fibrobacterota; class Chitinivibrionia; species Chitinivibrionia bacterium. The sequence continues at coordinate 25,899 of WRAZ01000034.1, read as the reverse complement.
CGCAATTAGAGCGGGTAAACTTATTAAGGAGGCAAAAATATGCCATTTATTTTAATTGTGGGAATAGTAATAACATTGGTGTTTGCGATAGCAAGCGTAAATTCAAAAAGGGAGTGCGAAATATGCAGAAAGTAAAAAAAGTAGAGGAGAACTCACCATATTTTCCATCGGGAGAAAATATCAGTGATTTAATGGCGAGTTTAGACACTTTGACGAAGAAAATGAGAGTTTGCGGAATGCAGAAGTTCGACAAGGACATTATCGCAATTAACGGCAAAACAAAGCGGATTAAAATAACGTTTTCGTATTGATTGGATTGGATTGTGAAACTGTCAAAATCGAAACAACAGCACGCCGAGGCGGAGCTTCTCGTTCGAGAGTTAAAAAATGAACTTTCAAACGAGAAGCTTACTCGACTACTTGAATTGCTCAAAGCTCCCATCGTAAGCAAGTATGAAAGATGGAAGTTAGTTTTTGAATTTGATGAGTTTTATAGTATTGCTCAGGAATGTTGCATTAAAAGTATTGAAGATTACGACATACGGCATAAAGTTTTTTTTGCATTTTTCAGTCGAAATCTATTTTTTCTCGTAATCCGATACTGGGAAAAAAACATCCGCGACGCAGGAGGAAAAGGCAGAAAGATGTGTGATAATGATTTTTATCGTATCGGACATTTGATGGGCGCGGAAGATGAGAAAAATTACGATGTTGCAATGGAGCCCGAGGAGATAAAATTTGAAGCATACGAAGATACATTCGTATTAGAATACCTACCGAGCATTACCAAGGTTGCAAATAATTTGGGGATAAAAAAGGAAAAATTAAAAAAAAGATTAAAAAAAACAGGAATTTACGAAAAAGTGAAATTGACAAATTGCAAAAATATAAGAGAATATATACTATCTGAGCGAAAACGGCTCGGGTTAAAAATTCCTCCTCCGAAAAAAGAGGGCGAGGAGAAGCAACGATACAATGAGTATCAGCGGAACTACAAGAGGCGAATGCGCGCAAAGCCTTGTGTAGATGTGTAGATGGTAGGGCTATATGCCAACACAGGGGGCGGGAGAGTTCACAGTTTGTAATGTTTTCAACAAACATAATTTTACCTTTTCTTCCCGTCCCCTGCTTTTTTTTATGCTACAATAACCGTAAATGCAGACTTATTTCGTCTTCCCGCGCTGGTCTGTATCTCAATAGCCGCAGTATTTCCCACAGTAAGCCCGTTCGGCACATTTACAATAATCTCGTTATCGTTCGGTGTCCCGCTGATAGGATTAACTGTTGCCAAAAGTCCACCTATCCATACCGTCGGATTAGTAGCACCCGGCATAAAACCCGCGCCCAAAATAGACAAATTGCCGCCACGTGTCGCACGTCCGCTATTGCTTAACGGGCTACGTGTGCTTGATGTCCCCGTTGTGTCGTCGAGCGTGCTGTCTATGCGGATTGTCGCTGTTCCTGTAGATACCATTTTGAACGTGCTGACTACCTGCGCTAAAGTGCCGACGATTTTAATGTTGAACGATTGAGCTAACGGCAGATTTTCGGGAATATTCGCAAACAACATATTTGTCATTCCCGATACGCCATAGCCTTGATACTCTGTGCCGTCCTGCGCAACAAAAACAACGTTTGTTATGCCGCCTAAAAGTGAAAAATTAACCCCGTATATCGTAATATTTCCGCCGATAGTTAGGTTTGCCGTGTTAAGCATTGACCCGACGCTCCCGCTGATACCGTCAATAGCTGATGATATTTGTGGTTGAGCCGCCGTAGCGTCGATTGTCCGTCGTCCATAACAACGATAAACTGCCAGCGTTGACGAAGCGCCAAATCTGAATTTCTTATATTGATAAGAAAGACTTTGTCCCTGAATGCGAACATTGAATTCCCCTACCGATATTGTCTTGCCGTTCGGATTGTCGGAATTTATTAAAAACTTAAACTCATTGCCCTCCTCATCTACTATTTTGCCCACGTATGTGATGTTTTCGTAGGTTTCATAAACATCGGGAGCTGATGAGAAAGACTGTTTCGGTGTTGGTCCCATAATAGTAGCACCTGACCACATATTCCCGTTATAATCCGACGTAATACTTAACGTCGATATATACAAAGCTCCGCTCGGTGGTGCTGTGTAAACTTGTAAAATTCTTGATACTGACATAATTAAAATCCTTTCTTCTTTTGTTTAAAAAAATGGGGAGGGATTTAAGCCCCTCCCCTCCCGTCAATACATTTTCGCAATTATTACGACTAATCGGTTGTTGCAAATACCATCGAGTTTTGGTTCCACATATTGGCGTATGTGGGATTTCCGCCCGAAATACCGTTTGTCGTGTTGAAACGTTGCGGTATAACAAACTCTTTTCTCGTGTATCCTACATCGTTGGTGATGGCAAATGCCCGTCCCGTAATGTCTTTATACGCGATACTTTCGTTTTCGATGATACGCATTTTCCAGTCGTCGCCTGCAAGGACAGCACCCTCGCCGCAAAGAATTGCAGGTTTAAGTGCTGTCGGTGCAACAATGCTTTCGACGTCAATCGTGCGCATATTTGCAACTGTGTTTCCAAAGTCGATAGTCGAGCCTGAGAAGCCGCCGCCCATTCCGTCGGAAATATACACGCTATCCATCAACGGAGTTCCCACGACAAGAACTTGCGACAAGATGTAAGAGTGCCATCCGAGAAGCGATACTTCTTCGGGAGCAAGAGACATCTGTGTTTGGAAGTTCGGCGTCGTGTCGAGAATTGACTGCGCTGTTTCGAGCGAGCAATACAACACATACACATACTTTTTGCCCTTGATTTGCTTCACGCGGTTTTTAACTGCCGCGTTTTTAACTTTCAAAAGACCATTGTATGTCATCTGCGTGGTCGGGGTAGCCGCAGAAACAGCCGAAGCGACAGCGGTGTTCCAAGCGGTGTCATTGATTACGGTTGTCGGAGCAGGTTTTGGGACAATGCTCACGTTGTCGCCGTTAACGATACCGAAGTTAAGACACGCACGCCCAACGTTTGCCGTTCCTGCGATAAGCGGATTACCTGCTTTCAGGTTTTCGGGTTGGAAAAGCATATCGGACGCGCCGCGAGTTAACGCGCGGAAAAACTCAAAGTTCAAGCGAGGAACGATACTGTTTTGTCCCTCTTGCTTTGTGATTTCGAGGAAATCCTGCACCTGTTCTTTGTATGACTTTGTGCCGTTGTGTCCGGGTGTTCTGCATTCTTTCGTAATGCTGTCCACGCCGAAATTACAAGAACCGTGCGGTGTGATTTGTCCTGTGTTAACTGCGCTGTCGTTGAATGACCAATTTGTGTTGGTGTCGCGAACTGCCGTTTTAACGCCCCACGCGTTGTTTTGCAAGGTTTTACGCTCGATAACGTTCGACATTGCATAGCTTTTGTCTCTGTTGGTCTCTTCGTTCTCCACTTCGCTTGAAGTGTAGCTGAAAGCGTCCAAAATATTCAATGAACGCATTGACAATTCAATTTCAGGGATAAACGCCTGAATTGTGTCCTGATTGAAAACTGCTAAATCTGCCATTTTTTAAGGCTCCTTTTCTTTAATTATTTACTTGTCCAACGTTTCGTTTGCGTTTTCGTTGCTTGCTTCGACTGCGTTGTCTGCCGAATTACTCGCGCTTTCGTTTCGTCTGACGTTATTTCTCGGGCTTCTCGGCGGTGCGGCAGGTATTGGCTTAACATCTGCGCCGCTCGCTTTTTTATCACTGACATTTACGCCTCTTTTCTTCGCAAATACGACAACTTGCTCGTCTCTGTCGTATTCTGTATCTGCAAAATATGCGTAAGTATTTGTGATAACAGTTCTGTCAAATACCATCTTTGACACTTTAACCTCCTATGTATAACTTTTTAAGTCTTGCGTATTCTGATTTGTCGGAGCTTTTAATCGCGTCCGCCATTTTACGCGCCAACGTTTCCCTGTCGTCAATGCTTTCGCCGCCGAGGCTTACACTTGCAGTGCTTGCAGGCGCGGCTTTAATCACCTTGACCTCTTTCGCGTCTTTCGGCACAAGTCCCTCGTTGAGCATTTGCTTAATTATGTCTTTGCCAAAATCCAACTGGTCGAGCGAACGAATGCCTTTTTTGGCAAGTTTGCTCAACACTTCACCGTATTTGGACTTCTTAAAGTCTTCGCTGTCAATCTGCTCAATGTCGTCGTCGTCGGTAAGCTCGTATCCGATGTCTCCCGTCAATTCCATACTTTTAAGCAGTTTTTTAAGTTTGCGCTTCTGCTGGCGTGTATTATCCGCTCGAATGAAGCCTGAAACGATGTCGATTGCGGGATAGTCCGCCGACTTGCGACATATATCTTGTAGCGCGTCAACAAGTGCCTCACCGTTTGAAGATTGCACGGCGTCAACTACTGCCGAAATGTCGTCTTCCGACACCTCGTAGCTTTTTGGCTCGTCTCCTCGTCTCATTGCGCCGAAAAGTTTTCCCAAATATCCGCTTTCTTCGATTTGTTGTAGTGCTTCTGCCACTTCGTCCTCGGAGTATTTCCGAGTAATTACATCCGCCGCCGCTTCGGCTTCGGCTTCTTTCTCTGCCGCTCCCTGAACGTCTCCTGCTTCTTTTGCCGCTTCGGCTTCTTTAACATCTGCAAAGACTTCTTTTAAGTCTTCTTTCACAGCGGCAACGTCGTTTGCGTTTTCGCCTTGGTCTGCGATGGGCTCAATCTCAATCTCGGTGATTGTTCCTGCGTCCTCGTCGATTATCTTTTTTTCAATTTCCACAGTGTCTCCTTTCCTGTTTACCTGTGCTATAAATATTTACAAAGACATTTCAAAGAAAACCGTAAATATTAGTAGGAGGTATAAATGATATTAAAAAAAGTTGCTCGCCAAGCAATAGGTCAATTTTCCCGTGTCCGACGACAAAGTGGAACAATTTGGCAAACAGAAGGTAATTATACAGCCACAGGAGGACAAGGAAGACTTTTAACGCATACAAATGTCGGGAAAGCGGAACTTGACGGACAAGGCACACGCGCTCAGCAAATGCAACGCGAGGGCGACCGTTTGGCAAGATTTATGACAGAGAGACCAAGTAGTGTAATTGAAGCGGTAAGCTATGACGCAAAAGACCAGATAATAACAATTACATTCCCAAGCGGCGAGACATACGACTATGACAATATAAATCTTAACGTGTTAAAACAATGGGCGTATGCTCCGTCAATGGGAAGCTATTTTGCACGTTTTATAAGACCAAAATTTATTTTTAGGTAAGGGGCGGCTTGGGCTCAGCCAGCTTTTTTATAAGTTAAGTACAGCCAAAAATTGCCACAAGAAAAACCACTATCTAACCGATACGCTCCGTTCCTCCGCTACGGTGGATACGTTATTTAAGTTGAAAAATTTTTTTTGTGGCAATTTTTTTTCACTCCCTTCGGTCGCAATAGGAACATCGTCGCTTCGCTCCTCGTCCCTATATAACCATTGTACTGAATTTAAAACATCTCCTTCCCCCCCTGTCCCCCCATAAGTATTTACAACGTATCTTTTTTTTCTTAAAAACAAGTGTGATTTTAGCGTAATTTTAGCCTTTTTCTTAACTCGGAATACCTTGTTTTTAAATGAACTTTCAAATTATTTTGTAAATTTTTCTTTTTTTTTTAAAAAGTGAAATTGACAAAATTGAATATTTTGAATATTTTTTATATGATTGTAAATATTTGTAGGAGGTATAAATGAGTGATACATCAGACAGAATTCAACCGATTAGCCTTAGGGAGAAAATAGGCACAGCGGCAGGCATTGCTGGAACAATGGCGAAAGAGGGACTACGGGCGCACGCTAACGAGTTGATGAATTCTGCAATGAATTTACCCTCAAATATGACAAGCGGACTAAATGAAGTTATCCGAACTGCGGCAAGAGACGTGCAATCGGTTATGCCTAACACAGTAGCAAGCGATATTGCACAAAATATAGAGTTTATGGATAATCCCACGAATGATGTTTTATTACCTGCGTTGGCGGCGAAGTCTGGAGTTGCTCCATTAAAATTTGCAAAGCAAGGGCTATCGCAAGCAAAAAATTTAGTTAGGGGAAAATGGGGAAAAGTCAGCGGAGATATGGCAAAAAACATATTAGAAAATGCCCGAACACAAATAAATCCTGCAGGTATAGCAAGCAATATCGCCGCCGCAAAAGTAGCGCACGAGCGAGCAGATGACGACGGAAAAATACGAGTAGAAAACCCATTTATGCCCGAAATGGACATAATTATTCCCAATATTTCAGCCGGGCAATCTGTAGGACAGAATATTAGGAGAAACGAAGCCGAAGCACGAGCTACTGACGTTGCTTTTTCAGATATGAGGCAACATTTGCGAAAAATTATCTCTGACCCTAAAAATATAAATCCTAATGATTTAAGAGACCTTGACCAACAAATGGGAGACTTAGAGAAAAATTTCAGAGAATGGCAAAAAGGGAATTCTTTAAGAGACTTAGTTTTAGGTGCCGCTCAATCTGCTTCATTCGCCCCAAATCCTATAATTCCTGTATCGCAAGCAGTCGGAAGAAGTGTTAGCGAAGTTTTCAATGAGTTAGGTTCAGACAGTCCCCTTGCAACTGGAATTCTCGGGCTTGACCCCGAAAAGCCCAAGTTTTCAGACGTAGATAGGATTTCAGGCAAAGTCAGTAGTTTGGCGCAATGGAGACATAGACTTGAAAGCATTCTTGGAATGTCCCCAACAACAAAAGAGACGGAAGTCGAACGCGTGAAAAGGGTAGCTGGAGATATTGAAAAATTTATAAGAGGCAATGACCAGCTGGCTTTTGCAGATGTTATAAATCGTGGCATAAATGATATTAGAACAGGCGCAAGGCAAGGAATGACTGAGGAAGATATAGAGAATAATATTTCAGAGCCTCATAGAAATATTATTGACAATGCGCCATTTTCAGAAGCTGAGAGACATAGGCTAATTGGAGAGTTTACCGACCCTGTTGGAAGATTTAACCAAGAACAGCAAAATATAAAAAATCAGACATTAGACAGATTTGCAAAAAGCGAGCCAAATACTCAATGGCAAGACTTTAATTTCGATGACTATGACAGTCAATGGGGAGACTTTGATTTCGATGATTAAACAATTATTGCGCCCAATATGAATTAGGGAATAATACAGGTATTGCTGATATAAACACTGATATAAACGCCCACAAAAATATAGAAATTGTAGTCAATGATATTACAATACAAGCAGTCATCCAAATTCTTTTGCCCCAAACTGTTTTGCAGGCTGAGCTAATCATCGAAGCTAAAAATAAATACAATCCCGCTAATTCCATACTATAATCCTTGAGGGCTTATAACTGTTAACGCCATATAACCTATAGCGAGTAATGAGACCAAAACAGGAACTATAAGCTTATCAAAGCGGCTTTCTTTTGCTCCGCCCTCTAAATCTTGCCATATTGAGGCTGTTAATAAATAACCTATCATACTACACCTCCCGAGTTTAATCTTAAAATACATTATGGCATTTTCTTGTGTCAAGTATTATTTTTGTCAATTTCACTTTTTGGCTTGACTTGTAAATTTCCCATAAATTATTTTACAAGCCTCTACTCTGATGAGGTGGAATATTCCGCTTTTATCTTGTTCTTTGCATTATGTTATCGTGTAAATATTGGTAAACGCCGACTGTGTTGTTCTGCCAATCCATAATTTAACGATAAAAAAATCAAATACGGGATAAAAAAAATTCATCAGAGTAGAGAACTGAGAATTTTACAGGCAGGGCAACCCGTTTTTATCTCCCTGTAAATAACTTTTAATTTTATGGGAGGTCTGAGCTTTGAGAAATTCGCTTATTTTTATTTTATTTTTTGTCGCTGTATCTTATGCAAATACAGTGTTTACACTTGAAGATTTTGCTAATGTGGGCGTATCTCCGCAACGAATAACAAATATAAATGATATTCGATTAGAGGAGTTGCGGCGGGAAAAAAACGGGTTGTGGGCTGGGGCGATTTTATCGGCTTTTGTCGGCGGAATATTTATCGGTGTTTCTGAGGGCGAGGCTGGACTACTGATAACAGGGGCGGCATTTGCAACGGGGGCGAGTGTTATGACATATTCGGCGGCGGTACGAACGGCTGTATATGAAAGGGCGCGATGGGAAGTTAGGCACGACTTTCTTTTTGGTGGTAGAAATCGAAATCGAACAGCGCGGCAGTCCCAAGTAATGCGACAAAGCGAGCTCAGAGAAAGCGATATACGACATAGGCAACTTCAGCAACAACTACAACATAGAGATGTGGAAATTACAACTTCTCCCGCCGAGGCTCAAAGACAAGCGGAACACAGAAGAGAGCAAGAAGAGTTAAGGCAACGCTGGCAAGAACAGCAAAGAAAAAATCTAAACTAAAAAGGAAAGCAGGGGAGGGTGTTTATGGAAAGTTCCATTACTATTGAACAAGGAAAAGAATTACTATTAAGCATAAAACTATTAGATGGCAACAAAAAGAGTTTTCGGGAATTATTGAGACAATACAATACAGACATATATAAATTACTTGGCGACGAATTAAGCTCAAGAGGCTTAACAGGTGCGCAGGTAGGCGTAGTAATTAACGAGATGTATAAAATATGGCTTGGTAAAACGTCAAGAGAATATGAGGGAGCAAACAGTAAGAAAGTCAGGGACGGCATATCTGATTATGAATTGGCAATTTGCACACTTGCAGAAATTACAGCCATTGACCTATTGAAAAACAACGACACTAAAAACATTGAAGATATAAAAGAAATTGCACAAAAAGCGGCAAATATCGCAAATGCCGCTTTGGATAAATGGAGAGAGGAGGAGATGTTTTGAGAAGTATTGCACTAATTATAATTTTATCGTCTTTTACGTTCGGGCAAACAGAATGGGTAAACTTTGACTTTAATGACGATATTACAGATTCGCCAATGTTCAAATCAAGTATGGCAGGTTTGCAAAATCAAGGCTTTATAGATAATGTAGGAAATTTACTAAGAACAAAAGGGCTTCAATGGATAGAACGCGAAAGAGGCTTTGACTTATATCGTTTTGGTGGCGGCTTATCATTATCTCCTCTAGAAGTGTCGCAAATTATAGAAAACGCAAAAAGTATAATTCGCAAAAACATAAATTGCCGTTGCCCTTGACTTCTTTCGATAACAAATATTATTTTCTTAGCGTTAATATCTTACTGCCATAAGATATTGAAAACATTCTGAGGTATGGGATGGCAGTCCTGTATCTCTTTTTTTATTGGGGTTTACATGAAAATTAAGATTGAATTTGACAGCGATTTACAGAAAGACACAAAGTGCAGTATGTTTCAAAATTTTATTAAAACAGTAAAAACAGACGAACAGCTTATCCATTATCTTTTGAACGATATATACGAGGCTATGAAAAACGGAACTTGCGTAAAACAAGTTCCGAGACCTATAAGAAAAAAAGATTAAATTTTCATTGGTGCATAATCGCAATAAGGGATTATTCTTTTTTTTAGAAAATCTAACATATTATCAGCCTCTATCATTTCTTCAATTACTCTATGGTGAATAGGGAAAAAACATACTTCATTGTCGTCGCTGTCGTATATTGATAAAGTTTTTTCTTTTGCGTTATAAGCAAAATAAACCCGCCTTGTTGGCGCTTGTGGCTTTGAGTTAAGCAAATCAGTGTATTTAGGTATGTCTAACACAGATACACCTTTATGTTTTTTATTATACCTCTTACTAAACATCTCTCTTGTGTTTTTTTCTGCTTTGACAATTTCCTTTATCGTCATAATCTTTCCCCTTTTTAAATGTTGAATTTTGCTCTATTTTGGTCATATAGTTCGCTTTCAACAACAAGACTTCTCATTCTGCGAATAATTGCGTTTCTTTCGTCTGGTCTGTTATTCATTTCTTCTATATTTCGCATTCTATTTGCAAGCTCTCTAAACTCTGAATTATTATTAATCATATAGTCAAAAACTTTTTCACTTTCTGCCATTCTGTTATTTTCAGGTATGCCGCCCAAAGAAAACATATTTTGCCCGAAATATCGCGCAACGTTCGCCCTTACAGCTTCAGGAGTTCGTAAACCTGTTCTACTTCTTGCCGCGTTTCTTTGTTGTTCTAATTGCAAATCTCTTAATTCTTGTTCGTCTTTTTCTCGCTGAGAAAGCCCCGCTCCTGCCCCTGCGACTTTCATTTTTTCTAAAATAATTTCTCGCATATTTGCTGGAACCATCCTGTCTATTGCCTGCTCAAGGGTTAAACCGTGTAATTGGGCGTTTGCCACTCGTAGCGTTAAATCGTTTATTTTGTCTTCTTCTGCCTGCCTCTCCCCCGCCTCTCTCGCTCCCTGCATAGCCTCTAAATTCTCACTGTGCATTTGCATTTTATCATCCCGCGCTTGGCTTCTTGCCGCATTGTCGAGCCTTTGCTGAGCCAAATTGCGCAGATTTTGATAATGCGGATTTGCCGCAGTAGCCGCGCTAACACGCTCATCCTCTTCGCCTTGCAAGTCATTTGCGTCTATCTCCCGAAGTGCGCCTACATCTTTCCACTGTTGACGCATATTGTCATATTTGCCCATATCAAACTGTGCATTGTCGTTGTGGAGCGCGTTAAATGCGTCGCCGAAGCCCATAATTAACGACGACAAGCCTGAGCCTACCGCTGTCCCTATTTCTCTGCGTTCGTCGGGAGTGCGCATTGCTCGGCGGCTTCTTGGTTCCACTTCAAAGCTTGGTGCTCCTGTTTCGCCCTGTCTCTCACTTGCCTTAACGCTCGCGATATCCTCACCGACATCTTCACCATCTGCAAAACCTTGCATATATTCGTAAAAATCATCGTTCATACCTTTTAAAAAATTCATATTTATCCCCTTACTTGCTTACGTGTTTTAAAAGCTGGTGAAGTTCTTTTTTTGATAATTCAGAAACCGACACTTCATTTTTTTCGATTATGTAAAGCTTTTGGCTTTCTTTATCAAAACATACATAACGCCCTGCTTCGGTTATAATGCAATCTTTGAAAATGTTTACACCCATATTTACCTCCTTAATCTGCTTCCTCTTGCGTTTGCCAACGCTTCGCCCATTCCAAGGGTCATATTTTGTAATGCGCTCATTTGTCTTTGCGCGTCGTTTCTCTGCATTTGGTGCATAATTCTGTTTGTGCGTATGCCCTCTTCGCCCTCGGATACATCAAGCTGTCCTTGCTGTCTTTGGAGGTTGTTAAGCACGTCGCCCCATTGACGCTCCCACGCGCGTTGGAGTTCGTTGTCGGCGTGTTGTTGCTGTCCGAAAGCGAATTGTTGCTCCCACTGCCTATTTGCGTTGTCAAATTCTGCCTGCCATTGTCTTTGTTGTTGTCTGCGATTGCGTTTTCCGCGCACGCCCGACATTGTCGCCGATGTTCCCGCCGCTAATGCTCCAGTTATTGCTGTTGCCGCCGCCGCTGTTCCTGCCGCCATTATTTACCTCCTTTATTGCCAAAAATTATGAGACATTGCATTTAAGATATCTCCCAAAATTTGTAAAACAGAATCCATATCTTCCGCTCTTGTGCTTTTCCAATTATTTATATTATCGGTGTGTCTGATATGTCTTGGGTTATCACCGAATATGTTATTCCATTGTAGGTGCCCCCATTGGCTATTCGACGGATTTAAGGCAATTTTAAATATTTCATCCGTCAACTCAGGGGGTATGCTATTAAAAAAGTCCATCATTCCAAGCCCTATATTTCGCCATTCTCCTAAAGGAATTTCAAAAGTCGCTCTTAATATATCAGCCGATTCTTGGTTAATAACTCCTGATGACACAAAACTATCCATCAAGTTGATATATGGCTGTTTTTCAAACTGTCTGTTGCTAACAGCATTCATATCATTACCCCAATAATTAAACTTAAACCCCTCAGGAGCTATGCGAACGGATGTGTCTATATCATTCTTGGGGTCTCTTCCCGGTGTGATAACACGCTCATTTTCCATTATCCTATCCCAAACTGAAATGGCAGAAATACCGTCAACGCCCGCTATTCCTGCCTCCAAGTCCTCCATAATATGCTCGACGCCATCCTCAATTATCCAACGTTGAGCCACATTCTCTAAGTTTGAGTTTGCGAAGTATGCGGCTCTTTCTTGCGGGTCTTCGGGCATATTTGCAAGAACGGTTGTCATATACGATATTTCCTGCAGTTGTTCCATTGATATATCGCCGTTCAAAAATGCCGTGATGAGGCTTTGCGTGTCTATCGCGTGCAATCCTGTTTCTTTCAGAATAGCCTGTTTAATTGCCTGCACTTGGGGAGTGGGAGCAGAAAAAGCTCTGTCAATCGTATTTATCATTATGTTTACTTCGGCACCGTGTTGACGGATAAAATCTTCGGGAGGCATTTTGCTCCACGTTTGTATTTCGGTTTCTATGTTTTGACGCCAATCCTGCTGTTCTCCGCGCGAAATCTTATCCAAAATATCTGTAATTTGCTTTAATTCGCTATCAAGCCTGCGTGCTTCCAAAAAGTCTCCGCTGTCGTTTGCCGCCTGTATTCTTGCCGATAGTTCGGCTTCCAAGTTTTCAAAGTATGCTAAATTAAGCGTTCCCTGATTAAACAAGTCGGGGCGGAGGTCGATTAACTGCTGGACTTTATTCCAATCCAAGTGGTAGAGTGCCTCGTCAAAAAGACGGTTGAAATGCTCAATTTCTTCATTGTCAATCCTTACATTTTCACCGTGAGCCCAACGGTCAAATGCCGCCTGCTCGCTTTGAAGCCTGCCTGTCAAATCTACCTTTTGCTGACCTTGCAGACCAAGCATTTGTTGATATTGTGCCAGTTGCTCGTCTCTCTGCCGTCCTTTGTTTTCCTGCACCTCGCGTTGCGCCTGAATTGCGGCGGCGTTTTGGTCTCTTGCGCCTGCCTGTTGTGCCGCGCTGAAGTTTTGCATATTGCGCTGTAATGACGCAATATCTACGTTTTGCTGTGTCTTTGAAGCCGCCTGTTGCTGAGCGTGCGCCTGCTGTTGCAACTGTTTTTGCAACTGTTGTTGTTGTTGTTGCTGTTGCTTCTGTTGCTCCAACTGTTGGCGGTGTATGTTTTGCGGCGTAGTAATTGGCGGCGGCGTATTCGTTTGTTGCGGCGGCGGTGGTGTTATTTGTTCAGCCATAATCATTTATTCCTTTCCATAATTTTATGAACTATCAAAACAAGAGAATTGAAATCGCTCTCCGAAAGCCGCGTGTTTGCTCCGCTTCCCTCTATTGCACGCCACATTTGCCTGTGGATAAATCCCGAAGTGTCGCGCATATATTGATTGAGATACTTTTCAATGTCCCAATTTATGTGATTTATATCAAGCGAGCGTTCCATATTGTCTTTGAGCGTGCCAAAAACGTGATATCCGATTAAATTTTCCCTGTCGACACCGTATATTTGCACGTAAAAATCCGACAACAAACGCATATCATCGCTGTTAATTCTGTGCTTATCTTTTTTATATTTGTCGCTTTCGCTCTTGCCTGTCTGCCCGATAGCAATCTTTTTGCCGTCTTTCCCCTGAATTACAATTCCTCTTTTAACTAAAAATATAGCCATCACCACCAAACCCACGGTTTGGATGTAATTTAAGCTGTTATATCCGTTAAAAATACCGCTCAAATCCATTCATTAACTCTCTTTCATCTAATTTTTTAATTGCCAATGCCAAACCTGCAAGCACCACTGCGCCCACTACCAAAACCCAAATATAACCCATTATGCCACCATCCCTGCGTTAATGCCGAGCTGTGCATTTATATAATCGTCGTATTGTTGCGGATTTGTGTTCGGGTCAATATCCTCTGCGCCCACGGGAACATTGCCGTCCGCCATTTGCTCGTCGGGAGGAAGTGCGCCGCCCTCGGGCATTTCTCCGTCTTCCATCGGAGGTGCGCCGTCAAGTCCTGCTTCGTCCGCCTGAGCGTCCATCTGATTTTCCAAAGCTTCGCCCATTTCTCTTATTTTGGCGTATGGCATTGTGTTAAACATCATCGCCGCTTTTTTCATATCGCCTTGCATTAAATTAAGTATTGTGCTTCCGTTTGCCATCATAAACTCCTGCATTGCCTCGGCTTCGATGTCGTCGTTAAGCGCGCTTGAATTCTGTTGTGCTATGAAATACCTGAACTTACCCTGTCTCAGGTCGTTCATCACTCGAATTATGCGCCCTGCTTTGTCTTGCGAAATCTGATTGACTTCTACCATTTCTTCGGTGCCTGCGTCGTCGGTGATTATAAACACTTCTTGATTTGTCGTAGTCATACAAAACAGGTATAAAAGTATGTTTGTAAGGTTTTCGTCGCATTTGTTGAGGTTGTTTATGTAGGCAGACTTGGAGGACAAAGCCTGCCGAATATTCATTGACGTGCGATAATTACTACTTGAAGCCTGCGTGCGCCCCTGCATTTCTTGATTTATGCCCGTGTATTCTTTAATTCGGTCGTTCAGGATGTTGTAATATTCGAGCAAGGAGGTGTTCGGCGTTTGCACATCCACACGGAAACGTCCGCCCGACACTCCGCCCTCGGTTGTTATCAAGTGTCCAAAACGCGCCGATAATTGCTGTCTAATGACTTCGTCGCTGGTTGCTTCGTCGAATGTTCCGCGCTCCGAAATAAGCGTCTTTCCGCCGCTCATAAACATTGCGTCGTGTGCAAATGTAGCCGTCAGTGCCAAGTTTTGCAAATCGTGTGCGATAACGTCCGTAAACGCCTCCACTTTTCCGCTGATTATGTTTGGAACATAACAAACACCCGGTAAAGAAACGCGCCTGTCGGTTGTCGGGATTTGTATCGGGTGCATTCTGTTCCGCAGAATTATGCCTCGGTCGGTCATTGCCGTCTCCCATATCACATTTCGAGTGCGATTTACAAGCGCATACGTCGGGTTTGTATCTTGGAAGAATAAAATGTCGTCTTCCGTCCAGTCGGGCGTGATTATTATCTCGTTGCTCGTTTCGGTATCGACAAAACACGCGCAATCGACAACAACACTACGAAGCCAAGTATAGCGGCAAGCATAATCGCGGTTGCTCAGGCTCGTTCCCGACGGGCTGATTTTCAGTTGGTCAAATCTCTGTTGAAAATCTTCTCTGCCTATCATAACCTGTCGGTTGCTGACACTGCTTACATAATCCTCATTGTATTGGCTCAAATATTCGTCGATAATATCTTTTTTGTCGTCGTATAAAATATACAAATCGTCGTTTTTGATGTGGTCAATCAGGATTATATCTTCCACATCCGAGCCTGATTGATACACTCGCATATCGGGAAGCGTGCTGTCGGACGAATAAACTTGAAGCTCAATACGTCCCGCGCCAACGTCGCTGTCCAAAACATTTATTTTCAGGAACGGATAAAATCCCTCCGACACTGCTACTTTCACCAATTCGCGGAGTTTGTCTTCAAAACCTATTTGTGTTTTCAATCCCTTAATCAGCAAGTCCATTGTTGCGGCGTCGATTGAGTTCTCGATGTTCATTATCGCCTTAATTCTGCCGTGAAAATGCGCGCGATACACATTATCCGTGAGGTTTTGCAACACGGTTGATACGATATTCGGCTCAATGGGGTCGTATTTCAGCAAGTCCTTGAGTTTGGCGCGCAAGCTGTTTGGGAGCAATTTCCCTTGTGAAATCAGTCTGTTTCTGTATCTGTTGTTTAGCTCTTCGTTCCAAAATTGCCTGCGTTGGCGGATAACCTCGGAGAAGTTATAAAATAACCGTGTTGAATTTTCATCCCAATATTTTAGTTTTGTATCGTTAAACTGCTCATCCGTATATTTAACAGGTTTGACTTTCATTTATACCTCCTACAAATATTTACAATCCAAATGCAGACGGCGCAAACATCCTGACAACTATGCCGCCGCCCGAATCGTGCAAGTTTTTGAATGTATCAATATTCATCAGATAAACAATCGCGTTTTGGTCGGATATTACGCCCGCTTTGAACGGACGCGCCCAACCCGGAACTGTCAGCAGAGAGCCGTTCTCTCTTGCTGTGCTGAATATATCCTCGTGGGAATACAGCGCACAACCAACCCAAACCTCCAAGGAGTGCGAAACTTGGTAATTGTTCGGTTGCGCGCTTAGTATTATCCCGATAAGTTTTTGGATAACCGTGAAAAATCTGTCTCGGTAGTCCTTGTATGTGTCGTCAAAAAGTTTTGTTATTATGAAAACGTCGCTTTCTCCGTGTTCAACGTAAAACGAAAATATATCATTTCCGAAATTTACCAAATTTACCAAATCATACAAATCGTGCTGTGTGTTGTCTTTATCTTTCGTGATGTTCCGCGCATACGTCGCCCATCCGTTGTGCAGGACGTCCTCAGTGTAAACCGTAAACATCTGATTGCGAATGCCGATAGTGCGCGGCGTGTGTATCACCATTTTGGTGAGTGTCTCGGCAATCGACAAGGTTTTAGTGTTTTTGTATCTGTTTTCGTAGCCCCACTGCAGATTTACTTCGCCGCGCTCGTTAAACAGTTTCCCGTTGTCCCCGATTATCATCGGCGTGTTTTGGGACGTTATATAAAGTTGCTCTTTTGTCGAGAAATTGACGTTAAATACTCGGCGTTGATTTCGGCGAAAGTCTCTTATCCCGTCGTTGCCAATAAATATGTTCGTCGAAACGCTGTCGATTGAATAAATGCCATTTGTGGTCATCACCAAGATGTCATCGTTGAGCAATCCGATATTAAGCACCTTTTCGGGAAACGTCAGAACTCCACGGTTTGGATTGAATGTGTCCGTTTGGTCGTTGTTTGCCGCAGTTCCGTTTCTGTAATTCTGCGTTATCCCAACACAATTGTCAAATGCGAACACTTTGAAGTTGTCCATCGGAATAACTGCCTGAATTCCGATATTTCCGATATTCGACAAACCGAACGCATTAAATCGCGCAGAGATATTTCTGAGAATATCGTCAAATGACATCCCCTCTAAAACCTCCGCAAAATTAGGGTTTGGGTTAAAGTTGGGTTGAAGTTGATTTACCTTATATCCTGTGCTTTCTGTATAATACCAAAACTTTTGCCCCATATTGATACTTAAAGGTAAATCGCAAACAAAATGGAAAGTATTCTGCGCCGAATTCTCGCTTTGAACAGTCCGATAAACCCGCATTGCATTATACGTATCCATCGGGTCAACAAGATTGCCTGAAATATCCATAAAATAATATTCGTTTTCTTGATACAACTGCTCATTCGCCGTAGTTCCCGACACAGAATTTATAGGCGAAATTGTCATAATTTGTGTTTTATCAGGGTTATCATTCCACATATTGGGATGGTTTGCATATAGTCGCGCAGGGAAACGCGCGACTCCCGAATTATCTGTTCCTATAATTTGCATAGCGCTCATATCGATTGTTTTCTCGCTAATATCTACATCCTCCTCAATCTGAGGCTTAACAAATGTAAATGACGGCGCGCTGATTTCAGTTTCGAGCTTAATCGGCTGAAAGATGAACGAAATTGTCGGATTAACATTAAGCGCCTGCGATAATGACCCCGTGAATGACGGCGAGTATATCGTCCTGTCTGCCATTCCCGCAACTTGGTCATCGTATGTCAGCACCCACTCGTTATTTCCTGTCTGCTCGTTTACCTGAAACTGAAAAATCCGAGTAAATGCGGCAGGCGCGGTGCCCATCGCAACAACAACATCGTTAAGAACAGGGGAAATATTTGTTTGAGTAAACCAAAAACTCGGAACGGCAGAGGGCGTAGGTATTGCCGCAGGATTTGCCCAAACAAACAAATTTCCCTGTATTATATCTTGAGAGCGTCCCTCACCCGAGAATTGCTCAAGAAACCAGCCAATTCGCGACCTGTGCGCTCTCGGTAAATTATTCTGCTTGCACCAAGTAGCAACAGACTGCACAAACGACGGACGAAAAGCCGCCGAATTAAATACGTCGAATTGCGAGCCGTGAACTGCGCTGTTATTTGTCGCCGCCGTTGCCATAACAGACGTTATAGTATTAACCGTCGGCATATTTATTACTTGGATGGGAGAATTAAGCGATATACTCGCAGTCTGCGGATTTATCGCCATATAAAATATATCGCCGTTAAAACTAACATATACTCGCTTCCTGTCGTAGTCATACCACATCAGGAAATTTGGCGCGAAGTCGTCAAGCGGCATTCCATTTGGTAAATCCTGCTCACTTGTGAAATTTATCACGCTTGAGAATGTGAAAATCTCATTTGTTTTCACGTTCCACTCTACGATGTTCCAATTAATTTGGAATTTTTCAAGTGCTCCCCTCCCCCACACGCCGACGAGCGAATAAATGTAGTCGCCCACGGAAATTGACTTAAGTGATTGCAACCTTACAAACTGTGAAGTATCTGCAAAGCCTGTTTCAAAAGGTCGAGACAATTCGGTTTGTAAGGTTGCAATATTTTGAGTAGTCATAGGTTTCTCAGGCTCAAGGAGCGATGAGGGTATCATATTCAGTATTTCTTTGGCGGTGTTCGGATATTCTCGCCTAAACTCGTTAAGCAGGAACTCCGAATAACTGTCGCCGAATATTGCGTAATTTAGTGATTTAGGCACGAGAACCCCGCTTTGAATATGTTGAACGAATGCGGCGCGGTATCAAATGCACGGTTGCGCCCAAGTATTTTGGCATTGCGTCGCTGTCGCATTCCATTACAACGCTAAAGCCGTCGGAAATTATACCTTTTCCATACAAAAGCGTGATTTCATCGACGTTGCTGTTTTGTGAGAAATTATGTTGTCTGCGAATTCCGCCTGTCGGCAGTGTGTTGCCATCGCGACATTTTACATACAGATTAAGATTGCCGAAATTATGCATTGTGTTTTTTTCGTATATATTTGCGTAAACATCTACTTTGAGAAGCTCGTTTTCGTTGTAGTCTTCATCGTTAAAGTGGGTTGTCTCCACTCGACAGTCGTAAGGCTCAATATAATTAAAATTTAATGCCAACTAAACCGTCCTCTCTCTTTCATCTCTTGAAAGCAAAACTTGCACGTCTGCCTGCAATCTTTGCAAAGACTCAGCAATTCCTGATAACAAATCGAAGATTGCTTGCGTTTCTTCTGTCGGCTGGGGTATTTGGTGTATGCGCATATCATATTATCCTCACAAAAAGTTAATCGGAGATACGGATAACGGGTTAACTTTGGGAAGTGTCGCCTCGGACGGTATTGTATTCACCGTTATTTTCACTCTCTGCACTTCTGCGTCTATCTCTTCTTGGTATGTGTCCATCCTGATAACTTCGGTTGTGTCGTCGATAAACTCATAAACGGACTTTTTCAGTTCGAGGCGTATGAGATTTACGAGTATCGGGTCGCAAAGCAACTGTTCCGACAGCGGAGCGTCTGCATTTACAAGCGGCAGAATGTCTTCCCAAAGCGATTTTATAGTGTGTTGCGGATAGAAGTAATACATTATGTCGTTGTTGTGTTCTGTGCCTGCAAACGTTGCTATATCGGCAACTAATCTCATTGGGTCGTTTGTCGGGCGCATATACGGATATTGCTTAACATAAATGTGATGATCGGGCACCAATTCCCATCCGGGTATTGCGTCGTCGTCCCAGTATTCATCAACAGTTTTTTCGTATTTCAAGACAATGAATTCGACTTCTCTTTCGTATGTGTATATTTGGACAAGGTCTTTGTTGCGTAATTTGTCAAAATGCTCTTGGTCGCCGAAGCCCATAACTTCAACCCTGACCCTGTCGTTGTTCATTTCAAATACAAAATTCCGCACAACAGGCGATACACCATTCGTCCATTCGTTGATGTCGCCGAAATTAGCCGTGAATGTCTTGTCGAATGTTTTCAGTCCGTCCACTCCCAAAGCAATAGGAGACGAGGATGTGCCGAGCGGAAGCGGTGCTGATGTCTCCAGTTTTTTAAATCTTCGGGACTGCATAACTGCGCGGCGCACGGCGTTGTTTATCAGCATTATCCATTCGCTATTATCTCTGATATAGTCCTGTAATTGCACTGGTAGCGTATTTATAATTCGTTGATATGTCAGCATTAAAAATTACCTCCTACTAATATTTACAATGCAAAAAAATCAAGTAAAATCATAAATTTCTCAGAAATTCAGCATTACGCGCGCGTTCTGCTCATACGCTTGCCTCTCTGTGTTCGGTTAACTTTATCGTCCAGTCGTTGGGGTCTTTTAAATCGCCGTAGCTGAAGCTTGTGTCGAGCATATTTCGACAACCGCAGACGGGAGCTGTCCACTCAGCCCACGAGATGTCAAATGTCTGTATCGGGTCGAGCGGCTGAAGTTGGGGCTGTAAACCCGTTGGAACTATCGGAACTCTGTTCATAAAGTTTTGAGTGTCCCACTTGTCGCCCAAATTGGCAAACTGGCTCCACGGGAGGATGTTTGCATTGTTTATCCTAATATCGCCATTTCTTAAATAAAACCGACTGAACATTTGACTGAGAACTCCAGCAGATGGGTTTTGGATGTTGCTTGAATGCAAACTTGAAAACCCTGTAATGTTTACAAATACACAGTTTTTAATGTCGTAGTTATTTGGCGGCGGCATAGCTGTAAGGTCTAAAGTTCCGCCAAACAGGCAAATGCAATTTTTCATTTTCAATGGCGCCGAAGTCATTGAAAATCTATTAAAAAACAAAAATTCGTCATTAGTATGGATAATGCAAGAATAAAAACTCAACGCATAATTAGTCGTCCCAAATATTACATTCCTAAATATGCACCTGTTATAAACTATTGGGAATTGAGCGTTAGATACTATGCTTGTGGTAGTGGTAAAATTTATAATTTCGGCGTCATTGAAATACAAGGTGCTTGATTTTTCGTTTGTTTGGTCGTTAAAAAAATCATTTAAGAATGTTGTTGAACTCTCCAATCTGAGAACATTCTTATTAAAGTTAAGAAATACGCTATATCCTTGACTTTCTATCGGGCGCGCAAAAAAAGGAATAGGTGCATTAAGATTTACGAAGCCGTATTCTATCTTAATTGCGACATCGTCTATCATAACTTGTCGCACGGGGTCAAATGCCGCGCTTTGGGCAATTAAATTGCGTATTACTTCGTGTATATTGCCCGATGTTTCCCAAAGTGTTAAATGCACCATTACTCTACCTCCAAAATGTTTGACAAATTACTCCAATACGGCACCGAGAACGTGCGCGGAACAACTTCAAAGTCCGTGCTGTCAGGAAACGGCGGCTTTGTCGGCGCAGGCGGGATTAAAAAGTTATCAACAAGAACATAATTTCCGACTGCAGGCATAACCCCTGATTGATTATGAATAGTGGTTCTAAAATTGGGGTTTGGCACTTCATCGACAAAATACGATGTGTTCTCAAGCACTTGCATAGAGTAGCTTTCGCCGTGCCGCAAGAATATAACTTCCGACGGTGCGGCGCCAGAACCGATATATACGTGTATCTCAAACTGTGTGGTCGTGTCCACTCCGCCCGACACTAACTTGCTGATGGTGAGCGTTTGCGGAAGCGGATACATCACATTGTTTACATCCACCTGAGCTCCGCCCGCTTGCATTGTGCCGCTACTTGGTGTTATCTGCGGGTCAAATCCTGCTATTTTATCCTCCGACACGGTGAAAGTGTCGCCAACTGCCAAATCGAATACTCTCGATTGCCCGTTGCGCAGAGTAAACGCAGGCTGTGGAGTGCCGTTTATCGACACTCTAATTGTGAAATCCTGATTTGGTGCAACTCCGCCTATCACGTGCTTTGTGATAACGAGCGGGTAATCGTTAGGTTGCGGAGGGTCAAAATCGATGTCCAAGATGGGGAAACCGTCATTTATCGAGTTATTCGGCGGCATTTGCCAAATCCAATTGAAATTCCATCCGCTAAATGTGCTTTGCGTGCGCATTTGTCCCTCTGAACGTCTTCCGTCGGCAGGGTTGGGAGAAACTACATTCTGCGCGATAAACGGCAATGTTGCGCGTGTTATTGCGTATGACGCCGAAACGTGCCCGAAGCCTGACGTCTGCCCTGCAAACAGTCCGACAAAATTAACGCCTGCCGCGGGGACTGTGCCCGTTGCGTAGCAATTATTTATTGGAGCGAGCGATGAGCCCGCAAACCCGCCGATAAATCCGCCGCCTGCCTGAGATGTGATATTTGCACGAGTGTAGCAGTTTTCGATATATCCGCCGCTGTGTTCTCCAACCAATCCGCCGACGAATTGAAATCCTGTCATTGTGGAGTTTACGACGTAGCTTTCCTCAATTATTCCCGATGACGCGCCTGCAATTCCTCCGAGATATTGGTCATTGACGCTTCCGATAACTCCAGTAGCTCGGCAACGAATAATTTCACCGCTATTTAATCCGCAGATTGAACCGACACGGCTACCGCCTCCGATATTTCCCGAAGCTGAGCAGTGGTCAATAACTCCTCGGTTCTCCCCTGCGATAAATCCGATGTGCGAAGCTCCATTGATTGTGCCTGATACTGTCAGACGTTGAACATTTCCCTCAGGGGCGATAAGTCCGAACAGCCCAAATCTATTGGTTGCCCCTCCGACATTCTGCGGAACGAATACGCCCGATATTGTAAATCCGCCGCCGTCAAATGTTCCGTTAAACCCGCCGTCTCCTGACCTGTTCGCTATCGGTATCCAAGGTGTCGTGTTGGGCATCCAAATGTCATTTAGCAGTGTAATAGTCTGCCCTGCAAAACTAACGCCTATATTTACCTGATTTCTGAAGTTCTGTAAGTCGGCTAATGTGGATATATTCATTTATAATTTCTCCCTACAAATATTTACAATCTTGAGAATGGCTCGGTTTTTTTGTTGTCGTAAGGTTTTTTGAGTTCGGGGATGTAGTTATACACATCTCGCGGTATTGCAGGGTCGGCTGTCAGCAAAAAGCGAATTGCCGAAATCGGACATTCCCATTCGGCTTCAATGTTCGCCGAAATTGCGGTGCGCGCAGACGGTTCGTTTGTCTTCCACGAGAAGCGTATGAGTGCGTCGATAACGTTTTTTGCTTCTTCACAAACAAAAAGCATTGGCAAATAATCTTCGCAGTAGTGCAAATGCTCGTTTATTGCCTGTATTCCGTCTTCCCAAAGTGTGGCGACGGGCGCGGTTATTATCGGCATTCCTGCGCGTGCAAAGTTTTCTGCAAGCGTGTATTTCCCGTCGAGGTGTGAACGCTTCATATTGTAGTATATCGGGTCGCCGTAAACCTTGAAATCCTGCACACCGTGCTTGTATGCCATCTCATTTATTGCGTCAACCTGTTGGCGAACGTCGAGCTGGTCGCTTTTTATTTGGTTCCACGGTTTTTGCGGGAAGCAATCAATGGCTATTTTTTGCCCGTGCAGATTAACCGCCCAAAGTATGGCAAAGCAAGATTTGACATCGTGCGGGTCAATCGACACGTAATAATTGTATAAATCGGGCGGCAAGGATGGGATAACGTGTTCGGTCGGGTTAAACGTCTTAAATACGCGTCCGCTAAACTTTCTGAAGTTTCCGAAGAAGCGCGCCTCTTTCTCGTCGGGATTAATCGCTACTATGCGCTCAATCTTGGCTATTTGCTTGGGCGTTGAGTGCGGGTTGTCGTATATACTGCCTTTTATCCAAAGCCAATCAGGCTCTTCCATATAATCAGCCATATATGTAGCTCTGTTTGAAACGGGCGTAAAGAACAGCATAAACTTATTTGCGTTGCTCGGGTCGGTAAGTCGCAGGTTGCATTCGTGAAATATCGGCTCTTTCATCGGTTCGTCCGAGAAAATGGCAAACAATCTTGGTCCCGCGAACTGGTCAACAGACTGGTCGTGAGTTTTAAGTGTGATAGTTTGCCCGTTGATTATCAGCAGTCTGTCTCTGAAACGGATGTCGCAGGTCGGGTCAAGCTTTTTCATTTCTAAATAAATAGCGCCCGACGGTTTAAAGTTTTCCATTGTGCCGATTACCCAAATTCCGATTTCGTCGCCGTTCGCTTTCTTTCGGTCGTAGTCGTCGAACAGTGGGCAGGTGAATGTGCGAAACTCTGGCGGATAACACATATTTATGATTATCGAACACATCAGATGGGTTTTACCGAAGTTATTTCCGCTCGAAACAGCAATCATACTTTTGTCGTCGTATTGCTCGGTAAATTTATAAATTGCGGATAATTGCCCATCGTGAAGCTTCATCGATGTAAACTTCCACTTTTCGTGCATATATGCCTTGATTTTGTCAAGCATTTTTCTGCTCTGTGTATGATGGACAATTTTCTTTGCCGACACACGTGATTATGCTTACCGTAAATTTATCGGTGCAGGCACAGGCATTGTAGTGTGATGAGTAATGAATACAATTCACTTGCTTTTTCCTTTTCCCATATATCCGTTTGCGAATGCGGCGCGCTCAACAGCTTTTGCTTGCTCTTTTGTGAGTTTATTCACAGTTCCCGCATTGCCCCATTTGTAGCCTCCTGTTTGTGTATTTTTTTTCACAGGCATATTATTATTCCTCCTTTTCTTTCACAAAGTGCGATATTATAATGGCAACGATGAGTGTTCCGTATGACGCTGTCAGGGTAAAAATAATCGCATCC
Organism: Chitinivibrionia bacterium; assembly: GCA_009779925.1. NCBI lineage: Bacteria > Pseudomonadati > Fibrobacterota > Chitinivibrionia > Chitinivibrionia bacterium. Next base: position 1,264 of record WRAZ01000034.1, on the reverse strand, counting down.
ATTTTAATTTTCCGTATATTTTATTGGTGTATAATATTTCAGGGCTTTAACAATATCGTTAGCCGAAAACGTTGTTATAGTGTCGGTGTCGATTGCTTCTGCCGATTTGTGCAAGTATTTTATTTTAGTGATATGGAGCGCGTGCCACGTTTTTATGTCGGGGTCTTCATTGCCGTATATATCTTTCCGAGCCTTGCATAATTCTTGTGCGGCTTCGATTTCAATGATTAAAACTTCGAGCGGGTATTTTTCGATTAAGGCTTTATCCGACAAGAATAAATCCGAAGCCATTTTCGCGTTCTTTATTTCTTTGAATAATGCCACAGTATTATTTTTATCGTGAGCTTCCAAATTCAAGGATATTTGAGGCTTTTTTGGCACGTTTGGCTTATTGTCTTTTTCTTCGACTTCTATTTTATCTATTTTATAACCTTTTTTTGTTTCTTTTTTTATCAAAATTTATCTCCTTGTAAATATTTACGTAGTGCAAAAGATTATTAAATATAGGGCAAATTATGAGCATAAGAGGAAACGTAAAAATGATTAACCCGTTGTCTGCGGCTAATATTTTAGGTGTTTCACGCGACACTATAAAAAGGTGGTGCGATAATGGCACGCTACAATCTATACGAGGGAACGATAAAAGGAACAGTCGAAACATATCGGTTGACAGTGTAATACTGCACGCTTCGATAGTCGGAAATAAAGACGCAATGAAACGTGTTGAGTTAATTATGAAAGTTTTGGAAAAGAATAAAATATAAGGAGGGTTTTATTGGACAAAAAACAGATTTTTTCTCGTGTGCGTACATGTGCGGCAGATGTGCGGCACATGTGCGTGTGTGATATTGATATAACTAAGTTAATCAATAGCGGGCGCTTGGGGATGTGCGCGCCTTGTTGATTCACATCAACAATCCATATAAAAAAAGAAATAATAAAATTAAAAATAAAATAAAAAGAAAATATTTTTTATAATAAACTGCCTCGACTTCGCTTCGCTCCGCATTGCATTTTATTTTTATAAATTTAAAGATTTTTCTTTTTTTCTTTTTCGGCAAAACATATCTTACGTTAAAATATATTCCGTCTGTTGTATCAACAAAGTCAACTAAAATCTTTATGTTCTTGTAAATTCTACATAATTCAAGGGGAATAAGTAGGTTTTTCGCATAAAACAGATGTTTTCAGTGCAATCTACCGAAAATAAGTGTAATCTATGGATTTTTTACCGTTTTACATAATATCAATTATGGGAAATAAC
>WRAZ01000033.1 GCA_009779925.1 Chitinivibrionia bacterium | reverse complement strand
TTTACATAATATCAATTATGGGAAATAACGTATTTTCTTTTCGTCGGGGGATAGGAGTATGTAAAAACACAATAATTCACTGACAAAATAAACCAATTAAAAACCTCGGGAGGTTAAAATGAAAAAAAATCAACGGTGTTTTCCGTGTCGAACAAAATCAACAATGCAAGGATGGCGGGTAATGCATACGCTTTTACTCCCGAGGTTAAGCGGGACTATCTGCCATCCTTGCTACACTGATAAGCGATTGTGAGGTGCGCAAATGATAGCAATCAAAGCGTATGCATATTTTCAGGGTAATTTTTGCGCTTCGGACATTGTTAAGAAACAATTAGGCGTCAGCGACAACGATTTGCTAAAAATTGCAGGGAATAGACTAAATACTTGGTTTGAATGGAACGGGTGCGATGTTATAATTCGTGTTTGTTGCGATAAATGGGGTTATGAATGTGAAAACTGCGATACCGAGGAAATGTTTTGGAGTTTTTGCAAAAAGAAAAAAACAAATATCGCCAATCCCCTATCGAAAAAACAAAGTAAAAATAAATCGAGTATCGAAAAAAAAGTTTTAGAGTTAGTCGGATGTTTACCCAAAGAAAGAACTTTAAAACAAATAGAGGATTATTACAAGGGAGTTAAAGGAGCAACTATAAGGGAAGCTATAGCGATAGAGGTGCTTAAAAAAGTATTGAATAAAGAGGATGATTATTTACAAAGCGCCAAAATTTTTTTAAACAAAATAAACCAATTAAAAACCTCGGGAGGTTAAAATGAAAGACGAAGAAAGAGTATGCGGTGATTGCGGAAGCATAATCACACCAGACGAAACAGGAGCGAGAGTATCGCCGACAGGTTGGCATTGCACCGATTGTGCAAAAGAACAAGAAGAAGAGCCGATGTCGGTTTTGGCGGCAATGTATAATGACGTGTCAAGCCAAATAAAAACCCTCGAGAAAAAGAAAGACGCACTTAAAGAAGCGATTTATGCAAGGCTCGGCGACAATTTGGAAGCGACGGACGGGCATTACAGAGTAGTTCGTAAAGTAGTATTCTCGTCAAGATTTGACAGCTCGAAGTTCAAAGAAGAGAACAAAGAACTCGCCGAGAAATACACAGTAAAAACATCATCCGAAAGACTAACTGTAGAGTTAGCATTTTAACAAAAGGAGCGAAAAATGAAAACAGCAACAAGTTATAAAATCAATAATGGAAAGGTAAATTTTTTTTGCAAAGACGGCAATTTACTAACAGGTAAATTTGAGTGGAAATCGCAAACTTTGGATTTACGCTACACAAAAGTAATTGATATTTCAGCGTTGAGTGGATTGACTAACTTGAAAACTTTGGATTTATCCTACACAAAAGTAATTGATATTTCAGCGTTGAGTGGATTGACTAACTTGAAAACTTTGGATTTACGCTACACAGAAGTAATTGATATTTCAGCGTTGAGTGGATTGACTAACTTGAAAACTTTGGATTTATCCTACACAGAAGTAATTGATATTTCAGCGTTGAGTGGATTGACTAACTTGAAAACTTTGGATTTACGCTACACAGAAGTAATCGCAGGATTGTATGGCAAAATATTATATGCTTATAATATTTGTTTTTTCGTAGAAAGAAAAAGAGGCGGAGTTTATTACGGAAATATTTTAGGGAGAAAAGAAAATTCGTATGTAGTAGAGAAAGATGGGGTTTACTCTCACGGAAAAACTTTAAAAGAAGCAAAAAAAAGTTTCCTCTACAAAATATCAATCCGCGATGTGTCAGAATACAAATCTTTGACAACAGAAAGCGTATTGTCCTTAAAAGATATGATAGAATGCTACCGAGTGATAACAGGAGCCTGCGACGGCGGCGTTAGACATTTCTGTGAAAGCAATGGCAAACTCAAAAAAGAGTATTCGATAAAAGAAGTAATAAAACTGACTGATAGAAATTACGGAAACAGTGATTTTATAAAGTTTTTTACAAAAGGAGAAAAACAATGAGCGTTTATAAAAAATTATCTGCGGTAAAGGCAGAACTTGCAAAAACAGATTTAAAGAAAAGCGGTAAAAACAAATTTGCAAACTTTGATTATTTCGAGTTGTCGGATTTTTTACCAAAAGTTGTGGAACTGTGCGACAAGCACGGTATTTGCACAAACTTTTTCATTGAGGGAAATATTGCGGTTTTAGACATATATGACAGCGAAAACGTCGAAATCCACGCGAATTTTTCTTGTCCGTTTGTCAATGCCGACATCAAAGGTGCTGTGGCAATTCAGCAACTCGGCGGCGCAATTACATACTTGCGCAGATATTTGTATATGATGGCTTTTGATATTGTTGACAATGACGTTGTTGACAGTCAAGAAAGCCATAAAAAAGAGGATAATTCTAAATCGAGCAATAACAATCATTACGATGAGCCCCCCGCATATTACGAACAGGAGGAACATACACCTCTCCCCTCTTGCAATGACGGAAATAAAAACGGCTTTGTAAAAAACGTATCTATCAAGCAAGATAAAAACGGCGACAATTATCTCTGTATGTTGTTAGAGGACGAAAGCAAAAATGTTTACTGGAAAAATGTATTTGCCAAACAAATACCACATTTCAGAAAAGAATTTGAAAAAGTCGGCGAAGACATAAGAAAAGACGAACTTGACAAATACGTGAAAAACGCGAAAGTATCTTTTGTTGTAAGCGGAAAAGAAGTATCGGGCGTAAGACTTGTAGAATATCCGAAATTTTAAGGAGGAAATATGAATGTTTGTTGGTTTTCTGCGGGTGTATCGTCTTTTATTGCGGAAAATGCAAATCCAAAATGCACCTTTGACGAAGACGAGGATAAGAGTGCCTGTGATTGCTTTACTTACGACTCTTACGACAGAAATGAAAGGACGTGTCGTCATTTTTACTCCTCCGACGATTACAATGAATGTCATCATTGGAGGAGTTTATGATTGAAATGACCGCTAAAGAACTGTTGTATCATTATAGAGATATATATTTCGATGTAATTAAGAATATACCTCGTGCTTATATCGAATTACAAAGTATGATTATTATAGCAATTCTTGGTATAGTTTTAATTCCCATAGCATTTGCTTACAATGTTGTGAGGAATTACTATAAAAGCAAAACAAAGGAGGAAATATGAACAAAAGTAAAATCGAATGGTGCGATTACACGTGGAATCCTATCACAGGATGTTTGCACGGTTGCCCGTATTGCTATGCTCGCGGAATTACTCGGCGGTTTGGCGTAAAAGAACGTGATGATAAAAATTGTCATTGTTTGGATTATCCCGAAACGGCAAGCAGTTTTCGCGGTAGTGTTAATGTTCCATATCCATACGGATTTAGTCCAACATTCCACCGCTACCGCCTTGACGAGCCGCAAGCCGTTAGAAAGCCGCAAAACATATTCGTATGTTCAATGGCAGACCTTTTCGGTGATTGGGTGCCTGATGAATGGATTGAGGAAGTATTCGCGGCGTGCGCCAAAGCTCCGCAACATCGGTATTTGTTTTTAACGAAAAATCCGCGCCGATATGAAGCTTTGAATTATGCGGGGATATTGCCAAAAGAGCATTGGTATGGCACATCGTTAAATAAGCGCGACGATGATATATTTTGCTCGGACGAATATAACACATTTCTTAGTATCGAACCAATACAAGAACGTTTAGGAATTGACACTCAGATAAAAAACAATTGGGTGATAGTTGGCGCAGAGACAGGAAACAGGAAAAACAAAGTAGAGGTTAAGCGCGAATGGCTTGAAGATATTAAAGAAGCGTGCGCAAAAGACAAGGTGCCTTTATTTATGAAGAACTCCCTAAAGCCGATTTGGGGCGACGAACTAATACAACAATTTCCGTGGGAGGTGTAATTTTGCAACGAGTAATCAACTGGAACAATTACGCCAACTTCAACGCAACAGAATTTAACTGCCGATGTGGCTGTGGAGCAGGCGGAGAAAGAGTATCTCTTGTGCTTATGAATATGCTCCAAAGAGCAAGAACGCGTGCAGGTATCCCCTTTTCCATAAATTCGGGCGGCAGATGTCAAAAGCACGCGGCACAAGTGTCCACAGCGAGCAATACACTTGCAAGCGACCACACATTTACTGCTACTCAGTTAGTGCTTGGCGCGGATATTCGCACGACAGACAATGCCCAACGGTGGCGAATTATAGACGCGGCACAGCGAGAGGGATTTACTCGAATAGGTATAGGGAATGGATTTGTCCATTTGGGTATAGGAACGAGAGAAAACGCGGGAGCAAGAAACCCGTCAAATGTAATTTGGCTGTATTAACAAAAAAAGAGGAGGTGTAAAATGATATACGCTTACGTCCGAGTATCAACGGACAAACAAACCGTCGAAAACCAACGACAAGAAATAATGAAACATTTTGACGTTCTTGGCATTAGTCCGCTTTTACTTGTAGAGTGGATTTCTGAAACAATAAGCGGAAAGAAAAAGGCAGAACACAGAGAGTTAGGCGCGCTTATCCAAAAAATGCAAAAAGGCGATACTCTCATAGTATCAGAGTTATCAAGATTAGGACGGTCAATAACCGATGTTCTCTTAACGGTAGAGAAGCTAAAAGAGAAAGGCTCTCGGTTAATCTGCGTTAAAGAGCGCATAGATACCTCAAACAACGACTTGACAACGCGAGTAATGACAATGTCGCTTGCAATGTGCGCCGAAATCGAACGCGAACTAATAAGCCAACGCACAAAAGAAGCATTGGCGGCGAAGAAAGCGGCTGGCGTTGTTCTCGGACGACCGAAAGGCGCCGACCGAGAAGTTAAATACGACAAATACCGCGACGATATAATGCGCTTATTGGGTTTCGGATTTAGCAAGCGGCACGTTTGCGAGGTCTTGGGCTTGGATAAGGATATGCTTAATCGCTATCTTCGGCGCCTCGATAATATTCCCATAGATGGCGAAGATTTTTATCGCGATAAAGAGTGTTAGTAATGGTTTAATATTAAGACGGGAACAAACGCGTTATTTTAACGGTTCTACCCGTCTTATTTTACAAATCTTGGAAGTGTCGAGAATGCGAAAGCGATAAAAATGCGTAAAATGTATGTGTTATAATCATAATACTTTGCGCGGAATGTATTTTTATTGGAGAGGAGGTTAGTTATGAGTGCTTTTCAGATTGCCGCTATACCGTTTGCGGTGTTTGGCTTTTTAGCCGCGATAATATTACATTTAGGGAATTGGCTCGAGAGCAAAAGTAAATTATAAACTTCAAGGCAGGGCTTCCACTCTGCCTTTTTTTCTACCACAAATTAGCATTCCCCACACAAACATCATTCGACACTATCGGCTTACTTTCAACTATCCGCTTCGCCCTTGTCGATACTTCTTTAGCCACATCATAAGGTTTCAGTGATACCAACGCATAACGCACCACATCAATGAAACACTTCCACGGCGACTTTTCTATAGCCGAGCCCTCTTTATCACTATCCACATCAGCCCATCTGTATTTCTTAAATGCCGATATTGTATTTTTGCACTTGCGCAATATAAACAACTTCGGGCGGTTATCTGCGCTTATCGGCTCTTCGGGATTATAGCGCAAATGGTCGTGTATAGCTCCGTGTCCGATATATATACTATCGTTTATCTTTGTATTAACCGCAACTTTATTTCGCCGATATTCCGAGGCAATAGTTTTATTTGTATTCGGGAGTTTCAAATTCATAAGGTTCGGGTCGCCAATAGTGTATGCGTGCGGCTTATCTTTCACAATGTTTTTTATATCTGCGCAGAAATGCTCAATTGTCTTGCTTGTGCTTTTAATCATATTCCACTCTCGGTGCGGATATTCATCGTATATGTATATTGTATTGCTTGCGTCTTGCGCGTAAAATATAACGGACGGCTCTTTCACAAGGTGCGGGTCTATTGCATAGCCGTACACATAATCGTTTTCGGGTAGTTCTTCTACTATATGAATATGTTTATCAAACTCTGAAAATATATTCCCTGCTAACTTCATAAGGTCTCCATTAACTCGGGCTGATAATTCTTCGGGGTGGCTCTTCCACATATCAATAAGGTCTTCAATGTCCTCACGCGCCAAGTGTCCATTTACGCCCTCTATATCTTTGCAATTATCCCAAATACTTATCTTTGTAAATTCAGCACTTCTAAACTTTTCGGGGTCATCTGCTATATCTATAAGGTAGTCGCAACCTTTCAAAGGCGTGATGGTATTTATTATAAATCCGCCTTTCGACACCCGCGCGACATTTTCAGCCCATAGCTGTGAAGACAGCGGCTCGTCTATAATTATAAGGTCTTGTTCCGTTCCCGAATGTTGGTCGGGACTTTGCCCGTTCGACTTGCAAACTATAACTTGCCCGTTTATTTCAAGTCGGTGATAAAATCCGTCTTTCTCGCTAAACTTTGCCTCAGGTATCCACTTTTTAATAATCTTATACATTGCTCCGTCTTCTTTCAGACTATCTGACGGCGCAACAAGACGAATATTTAATCCTCCGTTCTTTCGTTTTCGCTCTAATAAGTGGTGATATATTCCTATATTTTGACGGCTTGGATGTATCGCTCCAATACCATAACACAATGCAGGCAAAACTTCGGTGGCAACAACTGTAGTCTTCCCACATCTATTGCCGCCTGTTATTATGTTATACTTCGGATATCTTCCCGTCTCTGCCGATACATTTTCCCAACAACGAAGAGCTTTTACCTGTCCAAGATTTGGCATAAAGTTTTTGAAAGGGAAATACGCATATCAACGGCTTGGTCGTTAATCGATACAAGCGGGAACTCTTTACGAACAGCACCGAACATTGTCTCCTGCTTAACGCAAATAGCTTTTCCGTATTTGTCCGTTCCTATGTCGTGTTTGATATTCGCGTTGTCTGTTTGCAAAATGCTTTCACGTCCATGCAAGAAGCCAACTCCGACCGCATCTGATTGAGCAAGAACATAACTTGTCCAATCTTCGCAATCCATACCGCCGCCAAATACGGGCGCGGTAAATCCTGTCGGAAGAGAAGTTCCGCCATTTACTTTCGGTGAGCACGCCTTAAGTATAGGATGGTCTATAACAAGAATTCCATTATACAAAAAGCCCTCTTTGAAGCCATAAAATGCTAATTGATTAAGCAAAGTTCCAACGTCAATTTGCACTTTATCGTCAATAGAGCGGCGAAGTGCAACAACTTCTTCGGGCGAAACGATAAACAAAAAGTTTGTCGTTGCGTCAATAGTAGTCGCTTGTGCAAACTTTTTGTTTGCTGCCATAAGTCCGATTTTGTCAAGTTTGTTTCTCGACAAATAACCTCCTGCGCCTGTATCTGCCGCCAATATTTCAATAGCCGACTGTGTAGCTCCGTTCCACAAAAGGTCTCCCCAAGTGCTATGCACGGTTTCCCAGTCGAGGTCAAACATAGTGTCATTGTTCACGTCCGCAATCCAAACGTTTCTGTTCATTTGCGGAATTCCTGCGATACTTCTTCCCGTAAATTGAAAGTTCAAACCGCCTCTCATTCTGCTCGCCAACAAGTTTACACTTGCTCCGTTCAAGAATGACTGAGCCATAGCATAGTCAAGATAAGACACAAACCAATTAGTCAATGCTTTTCTCACCTCGCTGTTGCTGTCTTCAATAAACGGCTCTAATTCTTTCACACTCATATCGCCACGTAAAGGCACTTCGGGTGAAGTGATTTTATTGGTCGCATACTCAACGTTTCCGAATTCAAGCGGATTTGTCGCAACAGGGGCTTTGTCGCCAAAAGACGCTTTCCCTGTTATTTTGCGCACTTCTGCATTCATTCCGTGTAATCCCGACGCGATATTTATTCGCTTTATCGCCGCATTACCCGCATTGTTTTTTCCCGCATACAAAGATACGGTATCGGTATTTTTGCCTGTATAAGACAATATACCGAAAAGCGTCTTGCTGTATGTTTGGTAGAATATTTCTTTGCCAACACTCGGCAACGCTACTACTTGACCCGCAGGTCTTGTATTTACAGCAGTCATTTGATTTGCCATACCATACTCCTTTTTTTTAATCTTTCGCTACTATCGAGCGTTCATAATTTCTGATTGCGTCTAATCTTGCACGGTTATTTGTTCTTACCGCTTCGTCCATATACTTCTCCCACGCTATAGGGTCTGAGTATATACCATCCAAACTTGGCACAGAAGCCTCCACCGTCTCGCTGACAATAACAGGGTGCGCCATTTTATTTGCTGTAGGTGCGCCCATTAAAGAATTGCGCACCATAAGGTTTTCGTGTGCATTAACTCTTGCCGCCAACGCGTAAAGCTCAGCATTACTCATATCGCTTATTTGGCTTATTGTATAACCCTTATCCGACAAATACCTAACAAGTTTTCCGACAACGTGTCCGTTTAACGCCGCGTCTTCAATATCCATATAATCCTTTTCTTTGTCGCCCCAATCATACGAATACGACGGGTCAATCTCAGATAGCCCTGCTAACTTCTTGCGAATACAACGCCGAGCGTCTTTCCCCTCATTTGCCGCGCGCTCTTCTGAAAGGTCGTCGGCAATAATAATACTTGCATATCTTCTTGCTTTCGCCTCAATAAGCGCACTAATCATTTCCATTGCCATTTTTTCCGTATCTGCATTTGCAATTCGGTCAAAATCTTCGGTGGTTATACTTGCCATATTATCCACAGTAAGCTCGTTATCCCCTCCTAATGCTCCAAAAGTTAGTCCTCCGCCGACATTATCCGTAATAGTTCCGCCCCTTATCCTCGAAATTGATATTGTTCCACCCGACAAAGCCCGTGAGTAAGCCCTCACATTCATTGATAAAGTCGCAGGCAAAGAGCCTCTTGGAACAATCGGCATTGGGTGCATAATGCTTTGACCGCCCACGTCATTATGCGTCCCACATCCAACTCTAAACATTGTCGATACTTGCCCATTCTGATTAAGAAACGACCCCTGCCAACACTGCACCGCCGAACCGCTACCACCGTTGTCTGTGTATTTGTAATAGTTGCGGTTCTCGTTCCGTCTGTATCTGTAGATATTCCTACGCTAATACCATTACCTGCATTTATATGTGATATTCCGACATCTATATTTGCCGTAGCTGCTTCGCTTTGATTAGCGTTAAAAATAGCAACAGTATTTCCGTTTCTTTGTATCGTAAGTCGTCCGTTGCCAACCATCGGAATTGCAGGTATATCAATCTTTTTGGCATACATTCGCTCCGCAAAGCCATATAAAACAATTTCATCTTCGTGTAGAATTGTAAGCTCCTGAACCATCTGTCTATTTTGAGGTGAGCGCAACAAAAAAACCTCTACTACTTCAATAGGATTTTCTACCGTAAGAGCCTTTCCCAACAAATCACCGTCTGAGTTTCTTTTTGCTATTCTGAATATTTCGGGGTCTTCCATTCTGTTAGCGCCATTACAGCTAATCTCGCTTCCGTGGTCTGCCCCAAATCGAATAAATTCATATTTATCATTTGAATTTCTCGTCGTTTGGTAAAAGTAAAGCCCTAAATTTGTAAGGTTAAACAACAAAGCACCGTCCGATATTCTATTTTGAAATACGCCTCCTGCATTATATTCAGTTTCTTTATTCCAGCCCAAACCAACACCGCTCTCATCACCGTTAGCTACGTTCAAGCCTCTATGACTTAACCGCGTCCTGTTGTTTATATTTCCAGCAGGCGCAATAGTTTGAAATAACAATCCAAAAGTTGTATCAAAATCAAACACAAAGCCTTGACCACCTCCTCCCGAATATCCCTCCTCAAAACGCATTCTTATTCGGTCGCACGCATTTCCTGCACCACTGCCGCCGCTTACCCAATTAGCCACCCACTTATTATTAAATCCACTTTGCGCTATATGACCGTCGCTTGGATTTTCAATATCTAAAAAGTCGCCTGCTACACTCCAAGCAATCCGACCAAAAGAAACATTAGAGATAAGATTTCGCAAAACTTCTATGTCAAAACCGTGCTGTCGCAGACTATCGATAATACGCATAAAATTACGCATTTCAACCTATGCCCAATTCGGAGGAGTTCCCTCACGATTAAGAAGCCACCCAAAATAATCAAAAAGCATAAACGACCTCGCTTTCTTGCAACCAAAATCTATATATCACAGCAGACGTGTCAAGTTTTCAAGCCACCACAAAGCACAGTTTTCACGATAATACTTTTCTCGCGCAAACATTCCGAAAGTCGCAAGAACGCAACTCATAAAAAACCGACAAACCACCACTATTTACGTGAGATTAAAACACAACAAAACTCTTTTTTACTTTTTTGCATATATTATAGACACACGCGCGCACGCGAGAACGTATTTTGTATAAATAAAGAAACAAATAAACTTTATTAACGGGAGGACGTTATGAAAACACAGCAAATTAAATGGACAGGCGAGGCATTATTAGCCTCAGAACTCAAAGAAAGCGACATTATGCGTTTTGAAAAAAAGGTCGGCACAAAATCAAACTTCTCTGCCGACAAGTTCTACTTCAACGTAATGGACGGACTTAAAGTAGGCGAGATTAAAGCAGATTTAGCAGCCGCAAACGCTTTGTCTCTCGAAGACAATCTAACATACGCCCACAAGCTCTACAACATAAACATCATACGCCGAAACAAATCCTACGCCCTCGCGTCATAACAACACAAACAAAGGAGAGCAAAAACGCTCTCCTTTTCCTTTTTTTACTAATTTTAACATTTTCCCGCATTTACCACAAAAAAAGTATTATATTAAAAACATAACACCCGCCCCAAAACAAAAACAACAAATAAATAAGGGTGTTGTCGGAATACTATTTGCGCAAGTAAATATAGTATAAAAAAGGCGTATTATCAAAAATACGCCTTGCGAAACTTATTATTGTTTGCGAGGAATTATTCTGCAAAGTTTGTTCCTGCTCTTGCGGCTCTTTCACGTGCAATTCTCTCTTCAAGATTTCCCCAAGCTGTTCTTGCTTGTCTAAGATTTTCTGCGTTTTGTTGTGCTTCCAACAAAGTTTTAAGAATATTGGCATCAAGCGCTCTTAATACATAAGCCGTAAATCCGTTTGAACCTCTCGAAACCATTTCTTTGACAATCCTGTCGCCGTTAAGCGTGGTCAAAACAAAAATTTCTTGAACAGTTTCAAAAACGTCATTGTCCACATTGCCTTGTATATCTAAAGTAAATGCGCGCTGTTGACTTGCGACTTCTTGCTCAAATTGTGTAGCAATCTGCTGAGTTGCTTCAAAGCGCGCTCTTCTCAACGCGGCAACTTGGTCGGTTGCTGTAGCCATACCTACTGCCCAAACAGACTCTCTGAAAGGACCATCAATTAAACGTTGAATTTCTGCGGGATAAACGCTCACTGCGCCGCCCGTTTCTCCAAAATTACCACCGACTTTGGGACCACAACCCATTAAAGTTAAAGTCGCGGCAACAAAAATAAGTACAAAAACATTTTTAGTTTTGAACATCTGAAACCTCCTTATGATTTTAATAAAACTCCGTAAATATTACAAAAAAAATTCACAGTAAGTTAACCTTACCTCCTATATCCTTGCGTTCTTTGTCGAAACTGTGCGCCGGGGTGTCCCATGTCTGCGGCTCGTTTAAAGTGGCGATCGGCTTGTCTTTGGTTGTTTAGACCAAGATATGTTTTTCCGAGCATATAGTGGACGTTTGCAGGCGTTCTGTTTCTTCTTAGTGCTTTGTTCAGATGATTTAACGCCTCTCTGAATTGTCCGTTTTCGTATGCGACTACTCCAAAAGTGAAATCATCTTCGCTTGCAAGGGCTGTCATTATTTCTTGGTACGAACCAAACGGCATTTGATTGTTTCTCATATTCATTGCCTGCGCTCTGAACTCCATCAACCGCTCTCTCGCCAATCTCATTTCTTCTGATCTTCTAAAGTCCTGCATAATCGCATTAATTCGTCTTTCTACGTCTCTTGTATCAACGACCATTCTTGCTTTCATTCGGTATTCGCGACCATTCCAACTTTCATTTATTATCGTCATTTCGACAACCCCTGCAGTAACAGCCAGCGCTCTCTCAAAAAATTCATCGTCTATCAAAACTTGCTGCGAAAAAACAAACTGTCCGATTTCTCGCAGCAGAATGTTGCGTATTTCTACAGAAGCGTTTGTGCGAGCGCTTACTTTGCTGTCCATTTCGCTTGCCTGATACGTATATTCGCGGATAAATTCCTTTCGCCCTGCAAGTACAAGGCAAAAGGATAAAAGAATAAAAAAAACTGCTTTTTTCATTTTTTTACCACCAAATGATGTTTCTGTAAACTACGGTGGGTTGATTTCTGAGGCGTTCGATTTTTATCGCTTTTGCCGCTTCAATCTTTTGGGCTTCCAATTTGTCGCGAGCTGCGTGTCTTGCTTGCGCCGCTTGAAAATTTCTCTGCTCAAGTTCTCGTGCTTCGTTATGTAATCGCATTGCCAAGTTCCATTTTTCGCGCTCTTGCTCTTCGATTGCCGTTTCTATTGATTGTAATATCATCATCGATTCAGCATAACAATTCGACAACGGGCTTATTTGTCCTATAGCTTCTAAAGCGCCGAAATGGTCTCTTGCCGCCATTAAAGTGTTTGCTCTGTGCATCAATTCTCTACAAATTTGGTTTTGATGCGCGTTAAATGCTTGCACTAATCTTCCGGTGATTTTTGCATAACAAACGGCAACTTCTTCGGGGATAGTCAATAACACCGCTATTGCTTCTTCGTGCATTTGACGGCGTATATATCCGTCGGCTCTTCCGATTATATCCCAGCATCGAACTTCGTAATATTCAACAATTCTTTCTTTTGAATTTTCAAGAAAAGCCGTAAATTCAGAATGTCTTGTGGGGAGCGCTTGGATTGCACTTCTGATGGCGTCGTTTTTTGTTCTTCCGGAACCCGTAACTTCTCTGCTTACCGTGCCGAATAATAAGCCGTTATCGACCTGTTTTACAAACAAAGTAATTTCCGCTCTTACTCTCGTTATATTTTGCATTCCCGTTTCTACGAGGTCGGTTTGAATAATCGTAAAGTTCGGATAAATAATAAAATTTCCGTCCCCCCCCGAAGCCGCCAATCCAGCACCTGAAACAACTTGTTTTATCCTTGTTTCAAGCACGGGTCTGTGAGAGGCGTCGATGTCTCGTATAACGTCCGGAACAACCACCGAAAGGGCAATTCTTCCGACATCTTCCAACGAAACGGCACTTACGGATACAGCAAAGCATACGGCAAAAAATAAACATTTTTTAAGCATATATACTCCTTTTGCTTACCGTATCGAAATTGATATTGTGCTGCGAACTGCCGAAATTTCTGCGGTGACGCCCAATTCTTCGAAAAGATCGCTCAGTTGGTCTTCAAACATACCTACAGTAAACGGTCGACCGTTGGCTCTTCTCAGCGGAATGCGAACATCGTCAAACGACAAGCGGTTGGCTGTTCTTCCTTGTCTGGTATAAACGCCTTGGTAAGCATTATCGGCTATCCAAGTTTCTATGGCTCTTGAAAGTTGCTGATTATCGGAGCCAACTCGTGAAGACATTGTAAGTTCCGAGCCGTGAGCAATGCCTATATCAATAACAAGCGGTCTTCCGTTTTGTACTATGTTGTCAAAACTTGCCTGCATAGTATTCAAAAACTCTTCGATTCCCTGAACTGCCGCTCTTTGCGCAAGGCGCGATACGTCGTCCGTAAAGAAACGTCCGCTTTCTCCTATCATATTTGATAAAGAGGCACCGGTTGCAATATCATAAGCAGTCATTATTAGGCGTACCCAACTTTCGCGGCTTCTGTTTGGTGATATATCCATAACGATTTCTACAGATACATAAATTTCCGCACCTGACCCCGAAACAATGGCGTCTTTGATGTCCGCCTGATTATCACTTGCAAGAACGTCGCGCATATTTGCCGCTCTCAACCTTGCCAAAAAGTCCACTGTTTGAAAATCGCGGTTGTTAAATCCTCTCTGAACTTCTGTTATAACAATACGCTTATTAACATCGTCTTCCAAAATCGTTCTTATATCCTCGCCCTCTTTGGTAAAAGGAATAACCATAATCGCCGGACGTTGTGCTAAAATCCCGCTTGCAGTGATGCACACCATCAAAATACTTGTCGTCAAAATCTGTTTAATTTTCATTGCTTTTTCTCCTTAATTAAAAGCCAAAACTTCTTATTATATCACGTTGTTCCAAATCCCTGCGTAAATTCGCAAGGTTTACTCTTACCTCGGCAGTTGTTTGATACTGCCTGCCTGCTAATTTTGTAAAACCGCCGACCGGTCTCGAACTGACTATAAACGATTTGAAACGTTTTCCATTGTAAAAGTCCGCAAAATACGGGCTGTTTCTCATCATTTCTGCCGATTCATTGGTGCTTACGAGCGGTCTTCTGTGCTGCGATTCGGGAACTCCGCGAAACAAAATAACGTCAAACACTCTCATCTCGGCATCGCTCAGCGCGTCCTGTTGGCTTGCTCCAACCCCGGACGCTCTCATTGTTATTGTATTGCCGTCGCTTGTTACGTAAGTTGTTTGGGTCGGAGAGAATTGCTGTCTTCGAGCGCAAGAAGTTGTTGTAATCGAAAACAGACACAGCAAAAAACAAGCAAAATATTTCGTAAATACCATCATCTTCTTCTCCCACGTCCGTCTGAGACCTGTAATTGACATAAAATTGTTGCGCCTGCGTTAAATTGAGTCAAAATTTCTTCGCCGCCGCTTAAAACTTCCGCTTCCGAAAAATCACCGGAGAGAGAGGTTATTTTTATTGTTCCTATTGTGGAGCGAAGCGTTCTTCCGCTTATTTCTCTGACGCTTACGACATTAAATTCGCTTCCGACGCTGAAACCGTAATCTGCCGCTCCGAAAACCCGTACGTTTCGCGCGCTGTTTCTTCTGGTTTCGGTAATTTCGGCAATAGCGGTTTCTACGGGAAATTCGGCTTTCAGCCAGTTTGAAATATCGCCGTTCAACGAATTCAACGACGAAGTTAAAGCACTTTGAATTGTTGCCATTTGAGGCGACATTACTCCGTTAAAAGTCCGTGATTCCGTTGCTTCGCGTGTCTCGACATTGGTAACATTAAGCGTAAGAGATACATTTGCTCTGTAGCCGGCAATCGACCCGTTGGGATTTCTTATCAACTGAATTGCAAGGTTGTTGATATGTCCCATAATCAGTTTTTCGGCGGCAATCGCCTCGTCTCTTACTTGAAAATCAAAATTATCCAAAAACGAATTGTCTGTTCTTTGGAATCTGAGCTCGTCATCGACCATATCCAAGCCCGTTCTGTTTACAACGGTAAATCTTCTGGAACTTGTAACGAGTGCGACAACATTTTCAGTTACCGCTCTTGCATATTGCTGCAAGTTTTCGTTCATTCCCGCTTCGGTCGAAAACATCGGTATGCCGACCGCAATTCTGCTCTGCTCGAATGCAAACGCGCTAAAAACAAGCGCTACAAGCATTATAAAAGCAATTTTTTTCATTCTAAACATAAAAAACTCCTCCTTTTGTTTGTTAAATTTCACCTCTTATATTGGCTCTGATTCTCTGTATTTCTTTAGTCATCGTTCTTAATTGTTGAACACCTACTGTGAGAGTACCGGTTGAGAAAGTTAAAATTGTTGTAATTTGCACTTTTTGCGGTCCTGACGCACTCGAAATTTCGTTTCTGATGTCATAAACGCTTCCTTGTGATGCAGCAAGGGCGGCGCTTACGATTGCCGTTGCCTGCTCCGGTGTCAAATTATAATCTTCCAAAATCCAAGCAAACATAATAAGAGCCGCTCTCGGATTCATTCTCCAAGGATCTACTACTGCTCTGGGAAGTGTTGCAAAACTTGCGCGAAGAATTAAAGGCAAAAATGTGAGCGGGTCTAAATTTTCATCAAGTCTTACCAACTCTGCAAATCCGGTTTCTGTGCAAGCGTTTATTTCTGCGCCGTTAAATTCCATAATTTGTTTGTTTACGTCGTTTACAGTTCTGAGTAATTCTATTGAGAGTCCTGCGATAGCAAATGTCGAAGGAGCAGAACTGCTCATTCCTTGAGCGCGCATAATAGTCTCAACTCTTTGTGCATTTCTTGTAAATCGTGTAATTCTTCCCTGTGTTCTTTGGAAGTCTCTGCCTTTTGTCATTTCGTCCAAACCTGCAACCGCTTCATTGACAACTGCGCAGTTTATGCCGCTGAGCGAAATTTGCTCGGTCGTTTCCTGTGGACGTTGTTGCACGGGAGTATCTTCTGCTCGAACGACTTCTTGGTCTTGTTGCGGTGCGGCTTGCTGTTGAATTATCTCCGGAGCAGATGGTTTAGCTGTAAAAACAGGAGTTTGTTGACGATTTCCATTTAGTTCTTGCAGAGACATATTTAATCTCCACGCTCTTCCGGAACGGTTAACAAAATGAACCTCGTGTTCCCAAAAACCTTGTAGTTCTGCAATAAAAACAACGTTGCCCAAAGGAACATTTGAGGCTGTCAGAGGCGACACTCCCAAATAATTCCCATTCATATAAATCCTCGCTCCTGCGGGATGTGTGACAATTTCTACTCCGCTGTTTGCCCAAACACTCACAAGTGTTGCAAGGATAACGGGGACTGCTTTTTTTAGTTTAAACACAAAAACTCCTTTATATGTTAAATTTTATTGTACCATCTACTTGATAAGTTAACAACGTCTGTTAATTTTAAACAAGGGCAGGCAGATACTGCCCTTATATCGGTTAAATAGCGCCTTCTTTTGCCGTTCTTATCCTTTGTATTTGTCTTGTCATTTCTCTCAATTGCGGAACTGTTGCCGCAAGAACACCGCTGGAAAACGACAAAAGCATAGTAATTTGCACTTTTTGCGGTCCCGAAGCGTTTCTGATTTCACCCGCTATGTGATAAACGCTTCCTTGTGTTGAAGCAAGAGCTGCGGTTATAATAGCTAAGGCTTGGTCTCTGGTTAAATTATAATCTTCCATAATCCAAGCAAACATTACAAGTGCCGCAACCGGATTTAATCTAAACGGCTCTACTACAGGCGGGGGGAGTGTTGCAAAACTTGCTCGAACAATCAAAGGTAAGAATGTGCCCGGATTCAAACTTTCGTTAAGTTTCTGCAATTCTGAAAATCCGCTTTCTGTACAAGGATTTACTTGCGCTCCGTTAAATTCCATAATTTGTCTGTTTACATCGTTTATAGTTCGCAACATTTCGATTGAAAGTCCTGCCATAGCGGTCGCAGATGGAGCCGAGCTGCTCATTCCGCTGACGCGCATTACCGTTTCTACTCTTTGTGCATTTCTTGTAAATCGTGCAATTCTTCCTTGTGTTCTTTGGAAATCTCTGCCTTTAGTCATTTCGTCCAAACCCTCTACCGCTTCTTTGACAACCGCGCAGTTTATGCTCGCCAATGTTGGTGTCGATCGTGTTGCAGGCATTTCATCAATATTGGCAGCAGCGCGTTGCTGACCGTCTTCAGGTCTGACCACTTGCCCTTGTTGCTGCGGACGTTGTGCAGTAGCGACTTGCCCTTGTTGTTGCGAGCGATTTCGCAATGTTAAAGATATATTTCGCGAACTTCCCGTATGATTTATAAAATGAACTTCATGTCCGAAAAAACCTTGTAATTCTGCACGAATAATGACATTTCCCAAGTGCGCGTTCGGAATCGTTACAGGCGACACCCCCAGAAAAGAATCATTCATATAAATCCTCGCCCCTGCGGGATTCGTCGTAATCTCAATCATCTCGTCCGCCCAAGCAACCGCAAGAGCTGCAAGCATTACAGAGATAATTTTTTTTAAGTTAAACATAAAAAAACTCCTTTATTTGTTAAATTTTTATTCTTCGCTACCAACTAATAGTACCGCTTCTCAAGGTGTAAGTTCCTGACCAACCGATGGACAAAGTGTTGCCCGATATTGTGTAAGTACCATAATCGGAACCATTGAGAAACAGCCGATTGTTATTTGTTGTGTGCCATTCGCCGGTACCACGGATCCGCCAAATATTATTCCAAGAATCGAATAGTACGTCTCTATATGTTCCGTTTGAATTGAAAACAAATCCCTGACTATTATTGCTGGTGCCGGACGCCCAAACATTACCGCTATTTATCAATCTATTGTCTCTTTGGATTGTATGCAGATTAGGCTCTACCAAGTCGTCTCCATAATAGCCACAACCTACAACTGCCAGCAAGCAAAATAAGATACTAAATATATACAAAATTTTTTTCATTGCTTTTCCTCTCCTTATTTCAGCGATCTTGATCTGGTTAATGTGTACCCTACGCTCAAATGGTAAGTGGCGCTAAATCTGTAGTCCCAATAGAGGTCGTATCTGCCTTCACCGCCCCAACTCCATTGATTCCACTCCCATACTTGCTCTTCTCGCATTCCGAACATTATCGCATTGGTGATGTCGAAATTAGAAGTTCTGCCAAGCAGTAATTTCCCAAAGACTCTCGCCCAACCAAAGTTGAGATCCCAAGAATTGTAATTCCAATGATTTGAATTTGTGTTATTGCGAACAACTCTTCTTTCATACCCCATAATATACCAGTTCGGACCGCCACCCAAGACAACTGTTATCGGCTTTTCCAAATCTGAAGCCCAGCCGACATTGAGACCTATACCTCCGCCACCGCCGCGTCCGTCAATAGCGGCAAAAGGAGTGCCGCCGAATTCAAACGTTATGTAAAGATTATTATTGGTAATACGTCCGAATTCATAAGTTATACTGCTTCCCTTCATTGAAGAGTGGCGCACAAATTCTGGGCGAACGGAAAACACAAAAGTTGGGCGTTGTAGGCGGTTTTTAATAATTTCAATATCTCTTTCCAATTTTGCGTTTCTTTGCGAAAGGTCATTGACTGCGATTTGTAAATCACGAACAAAAATTCCAAGCACCGATTCCGATTCTTGCGTACCTCTATGTGCTACGACTTCTGCTTGTCTTTGTTGAACTTGCGGCGCTACACGTTCGACAGCTACTCTTTCCACAAACGAATTTTCGATTTTTCCGCCGAAGTTTGTGCCGACCAAACCGCTTAACGCGTTTCCTTCCGCAATATCGGCAGCAACGCCGAGGTTTCTGATAACGCCACCTTCTCCCAAAAAGCCGAATAAACCGCGTTGAACAGTCGAAGAATTATCTATAACTATTCCGCGCACAGCTTTGTTGCCGCCGTCAAAAGTTCCGCTGAAATGTCGAGTGAAATTACCGATAGGAATCCACTGCGAACTTTGCGCTGCGGTAAAATTGATGTCGTTTGCAAGGACAAAAATTGCCCCCGCAAAGCCGTTTCTGTGCTCTTCGTCATTCTCACTCGCCACCCGTCGCGAAAGTTCCCGCAAATCGTCCGCGGTTCTGATGATAATAACCGGAGTACCCCAATCAGCAACTGTAATCTGCGCCTGCGCGTTGACAATAATGCCTATAAATAGGATTATTGTCAGTAGCTTGATTTGTTTATTCATATATTTCCTTTCTTATTGTATTATTAACGCGTGACAGTTACTGTGTAGCTGCCAGTTCCCGTATTATTCCAAACGCCTGCCCAAAAAGTAAATGTTTGCCCCGCTGTCAAAGCGCGTGAAAACCAAAAATTGCGGTCTCCTGCACTATCATCATCAATAATGCTACCACCAGTTAAAGCGGTATATGCTGTAGGGTCTAACGAACCTCTATTTGAAGATTGAAATATATAAGTTCCCGTAGATGGTGCAGTAAACCTTACTTCTCGCCTTACTCCAGATGTTATACTAACAGTTGCCGGAACGTTGAGAGACAGGATTATTATAGACGACGATATTGATGTCCACTGTGCCCAAAGTGTTATGTTAGAATTCACCCAATAACTATCTCCCGCACTTCCAACTCTTGTACCACCACTTGATGACGTAAACCACCCGTTAAATGTAAACCCGCTTCTTGTCGGTGTCGGTAATGTTGTTGGTGTTCCTGCATTTACCACTCTTGACGTAGGGCTTACCGTTCCTCCGTTTGCGTTAAATGTCACTGTAAATTGGCTTGGGGTTGCCGTCCACTGTGCCCAAAGCGTTATGTTTGAATTTACCGTATAACTGCTTCCTGCACCTCCAACTCTTGTACCACCACTTGATGATGTAAACCAGCCGTTAAATGTAAACCCGCTTCTTGTCGGTGTCGGTAATGTTGTTGATGTTCCTGCATTTACCACTCTTGATGTAGGGCTTACCGTTCCTCCGTTTGCGTTAAAAGTCACTGTAAATTGACTTGGCGTTGTTGCCGTCCACTGTGCCCAAAGTGTTCTGTTTTCCCATACAGTTAAATTAGTTTCTCCCCAACCAACTCGCGACCCACCGCTTGACGACGTAAACCAACCGTTAAAAACGAATCCGCTGCGGCTTGGAGTTGGCAACCAAACAGATTGTCCTGCATTTACTGTTTGCGACGAAAAACTTGTACCGCCTTGCGAATTAAATGTCACGGTGACACGCTGTACAGGTACGGCAACATTTATCTCGATCTCGTCCCCATAAAAGCCGCATCCCCCAACCATCAACAAACAAAGCAACACGCTAAACGCACCTAAAATCTTTTTCATAAAAACTTTCCCTCTCTTATCTTCTGTTTTGGGTTAAAGTGTATCCGATACCCAAGAAATAAGTAGCACCTGTTCCGGATACGGTGCTGCTGTATCCGCCGACGTTGTTGCCCCAAATGTCTCTAACGGAATCATTCCAAACCGGAGTTTTTCTGTTTCCGAGCATCAACCTGTTGGTTATGTCGAATCTACCTTCTTTTCCAAACATCAATTTCCAAAAAATACTGCCGAAACCTATATCGGAACCACGTGCAGTTTCTATTACCGACCCACGTTGAACAAATTTGACTTCATAATTCATACCATAAAAATCAGCGCTGATTCCAAAAACACTTACTACAGGTCTTTCTAAATCGGAAGCTACGCCTATATTAAGACGTGTTCCGCCACCTCCACCGTTTGCTAAAAGAAAAGGAGTACCACCAAATTCCCAAGTCAGATAACGGTTATTGTCGGTGATGCGTCCGAATTCAAAAGCGATACTGTTGCCTGTCATTACAGAATTTGAAACAAATTCCGGACGGACAGAAAACACAAAATGTCCGCGTCTGTCTGCGCGGTTGCTACATTTTTGACAAGGCGGGCACACCGGAACAGGTCTCGGTGCTTGAGCTGTCGCTAATCTTTTGTTAGTAGTGCTAAGTTCTTCTCTTAGTTCCGAAATTAGTTGCGCTTGCGTCTGTTCTTCGGTGTTTATTCTCTCTACATATGAATTTTCTATTACTCCGCCAAGATTTACATCAACTAATGCTCTTAACGGGTTTCCCTCTCTGACAACTGCGATAACGCCAAGATTTCTGATTGCTCCGCCGTGCCCCAAATATCCGAACAAACTGTTTTGATTTTGGTTATCCGAAGAGTTGCTGATAATTATTCCGCTTATAACATTATTTTCGCCATTAAATATTCCGCGAAACCCATTGCGTAAATTGCCGATTGGTGTGGTCCA
Organism: Chitinivibrionia bacterium; assembly: GCA_009779925.1. NCBI lineage: Bacteria > Pseudomonadati > Fibrobacterota > Chitinivibrionia > Chitinivibrionia bacterium. The sequence goes on along the minus strand of WRAZ01000033.1, from coordinate 5,926 downwards.
AGCGTTGCTTTGTACAGCGCTGAAATTAATGTCGTTAGCCAAAGTAAAAGTCACTCCCGCAAAACCGTTTCTATGCCTTTCTACATCGGGACTTGTTATACGTCTTGCCAATTCCTGTAAGTCGTGCATAGTTCTGATAGTAATTCGGTTTGCGTTCCAATCCTCAACAGTAATTTGTGGTTGTCTGACTTGTATTTGCGCTATTGCCGGACGTTCTGTCTGTACGCGCTCTACAAATGAATTTTCGATTTTTCCGCCGGCATTTGTGTTTATCAATCCGCTCAATGCGTTTCCTTCGGCAACCTCTGCATTAACCCTGAGATTTCTGATAATTCCGTTTTCGCCCAAAAATCCGAATAAACCGCGTTGAATACTCGCTGAGTTATCAACAACTATTCCGCGCACAATGCTGTTGCCACCATCGAATGTCCCTTGAAAATTTCTTGCAGAACTGCCAATTGGTATCCATAGATTACCTTGAGTTGCTGTAAAATCGATGTTGTTTGCAAGAACAAACGTTACTCCTGCAAATCCGTTTCTGCGTTCTGCTTCATTGTTGCTCGCCACTCGTCTTGAAAGTTCCCGTAAATCGTCCGCAGTTCTGATGATAATAACCGGCGCCCCCCAATCTGCAACCGTAATTTGTGGTTGTGTCTGTTGTGTTTGTGCGTGAGCAATAACGCCCACGAGTAGGATTGCTGTCAGAATCTTGAAATGTTTGCCCATATTTTTGTTTTCTCCTTTGTTTTATTCTTTATTCTAATCTTCTGGTGTCCATTGTGCGAATATTGTTCCGGTAGCAGTAGGCGTAAAAGAATTGCCGCCTAAACCAACTAATTCACCGCCGATTGCCTCTGTAAACCAACCATCAAATGTAAATCCGGAACGTGTTGGAGTCGGAGGAAGTGTTATAGGACTTCCTGAATTCGCTGTAATAGGCTCAGGCACAGGTTCGCCGGGAACTGTAAATGAACCTAATGACGCGCTTGTATTAGTTAAACCGTTATATTGTCTGTGAATCAACAAGCGTGCAATATTATTTGTAGCTCCTGTTGCAGGATTAAATGCAGGGGATGGTGGCTCGTTTGTGTAATATATGGCAAACGCGGCTTCATCTGCCCAACTACCACTAGCTACCCAGTTAACTTGAATAAGATCACCAACATTTACATCAAATGCAAAAGTTCTGCTTGATGATGTCAGCGTTTCATTCGGTCGATTTGTTCCGTTCACGCTAATCCTTAACGCATTACTAGACCATCCGCTGTGCCAAGAACTACGCATCTCAACTGTAATATTTCGAGGAGCAGGATTAGGATTTAGGTTGAAAGTCGTCGTAAACACTGGTGTCCATTGCGCAAAAAGCGTCGTAATTTCACTGACTATAAGAGGACTTTCAACTTGTGTTCCGCCGTCTTCTTCAGTAAACCAACCGTTGAAATCGAATCCTGTTCTTGTCGGTATCGGTAAAATAAACGAATTTCCGAAGGTTCTGTTTGTAGTTCCGGATGAGACATTACCCCAACCATCGCTTAAGTTAACCACCCCACCATTCGCATTCAAAGTTATATTATACGAGTTTATTGTCCACCGTGCAAAAAGTGTTCTGGTAGAAACGGTTGAAATTGTATAGGAGGTATTTCCCCCAAAGTCAATTCGCGTTCCACCGCTTAACTGTGTTGTCCACCATCCGGTAAATGTATGCCCGTCCCTTGTTGGAGTCGGCAAAATTACAGTTTCACCGAAATCTTCAGTTATTGATGTCGGATTAACCGTAGCAGTAGGGTCTGCAGCACCAGCACCAAGGTTGAATGTTATCGTATATTGTATCAGTGCCCATTGCGCAAACAGCATTGTGTTTTCTCTTACAATTAGGGGGCTTTCAACTTGTTCACCACCATTTTCTTCAGTAAACCAACCGTTGAAAGTATGTCCTGTTCTTGTCGGTGTCGGTAAAGTAAACGAGCTTCCGAAGGTTCTTGATACCGTTCTTGTGGCAGCAAAAGTCCAACCGTTGTCTGTGGAAACTTGACCACCATTTGCGTTCAAAGTCACATCATACGAGTTTATTGTCCATTGCGCAAACAGCGTTGTGTCTCTTGTAATCGTAAAATTATCGCCCGCATTTCCAACCCTTGTGTCCCATATTGTTGGTGATGTTGTCCACCACCACCCGTTAAACGTATGTCCTTCTCTTGTCGGCTCCGGTAAGGTTATTACGGTGTTAAAATCATCTGTCGTACCTGTCGGATTAACCGTAGCGGTAGGGTCAGTTGTGTTAACGGCAAAATTCACCGTAAATTGTCTTATCGTCCATCTGGCAAAAAGTATTAGATTGCTTCTGATTGTATGAGAACTTTCAACCAACTCTCCGCCATCAGCCTCAGTAAACCAACCGATAAAATCATAACCTGTTCGATTTATGGTCGATATGGTTTCCGGCAAATTAGCAGTGGCGCCGAATGCTCTTGTTAATTGTCTCGAATCGCTGAAAGTTGAACCGCCGTCTATGCTGACACGACCACCGTTTGCGTTCAAAGTAACAATATGCATATTTACCGTCCAACGCGCATAAAGTGTTCTGTCGGAATTTTCAGTAATCGTGTAAGACATACTTTCAACAGGGCTAATTCTTATGCCTTCTCCTGTCATAGATGTCCACCAACCGTTGAATGTGTGCCCTGTTCTTGTCGGTGTCGGAAGAATTACGGCATCGCCGAAGTTTCCGGTAATAGACGTGGGATTTACCGTAGCAGTGGGGTCGTCGGTACCCAAGCCGAGGTGGAAGGGTATCGTATATTCTATCGGCGTCCATTGTGCGAAGAGTGTTGTATCTTCTGTAATTACAAGCGGAGTATTTACCTGTTCGCCGCCGCTTGTCGCTGTAAACCAACCGTTAAAAGTGTGTCCAACTCTTGTTGCGTTCGGCAATTGTATTGTGGCGCCAAAGTTTTGCGGCATAGACGGAGGGCTGACTACAGAGCCGCCGTTTGCATTAAAGGTCACAGTATGTTGGTTTATCGTCCACTGCGCAAAAAGTGTTCTCTCGGAATTTACCGATACGGTATAAGGATTATTGATTCTTGTTCCGCCGCTTGCCGAAGTAAACCAGCCATCAAATGTGTGCCCTGTTCTTGTCGGTGTCGGCAAACTTACCGTTTGTTCAAAATTTCTTGTCAGTGATGTCGGCTCAACTGTGCCTCCTGTACCTGCGTTAAAAGTTATTACAAATTGCCTTATTGTCCATTCTGCAAAAAGTGTTATTGTAGAATTTACAGTATAGTTGTGTCCGCCGCTGCCAATTCGTGCGCCACCGCTAAACCACCCGTCAAACGTGTATCCTGTTCTTGTCGGTGTTGGCAAGGCTACCTGTGTGCCTTCACGTACCGTTTGCGGTGAATAATTTGAACCGCCTTGTGAATCAAAAGTAATTGTGAACCTTTGAGTCCAACGAGCAGTAAGCGTTATGTTGGAATTAACGGTAAATCTATTTCCGCCGCTTCCTCGAAAACTTCCGTCTGAATCATACCACCCGTCAAAATCAAACACTCCGGTTCTTGTCGGCATTGGTAAAGTTATGGATACACCGGCGTCCACTATTTGTGATCTTATACCAACCGTTCCGCCGTTTGCGTCAAAAGTAACGCTGTACGCGGTAACCATCTCGTCTTCTCCGTAATAACCGCAACTTGACGCTATTAACAAAAAAAGCAATGCGCTTAATATACTCAAAATCTTTTTCATAAATTTCTCCTTTATCTACCTGTTCTAGATTTGGTTAATGTGTATCCGACGCCGAGAATATAAGTGGCGCTAAAGCCGGAATTTCTGCTGTTGCGGTGAACCCAACCGCTATCCCACTCCAACCAACCGCTACTCCAACCATCTCCGCCATTATGCCAACTTGCCCATTCGTTTCTCCATCTTGCGCCGAACATTAAGGCATTGGTAATGTCAAGATTACCTTCTTTTCCAAACATTAGTTTCCAAAAAATTCTGCCGAAACCCATACGGCTTTCTTCCCAATTACCTACTGTGGCATCGACACGTTTTATATCTCCACGGTAGAACATCGAATAGTAATTTGCGCCAATTCCAAAAACACTTTTAACGGATTTCTCCAAATTGGTAGCAACGCCGATATTAAAGCCGGTGCCACCACCGCCTCCGTCTGATACGCCGCCCCAAGGAGTGCCGCCGAATTCCCAAGTCATATAAAGCCCTTTGTCGCTGATACGTCCAAATTCAAAAGTAATAGCAGTACCCGTCATAGAAGAATTTGATACAAGTTCGGGACGCACTGAATAAACAAATCGCCCGCGTCGCGCATCGCGTTGCGCACACCTTTTACAAGACGCGGACAAAACACCCGGCTGCGCTGTTGCCGGCGCTACATTAGCACGTGTCGCAGCTGATAGAGCTGTTCTGAGCGAATCTTCCAATTCAGAAATTCGTTGTGCTTGTGTTGCAGCACCGGTGTTTATTCTCTCTACGTATGAATTTTCTATTACGCCGCCAACATTGACATCAACCAATGCTCTTAACGGACTTCCTTCTCTGATAACTGCGACAACGCCAAGATTTCTTATTGCTCCACCTTGCCCCAGAAATCCGAATAAGCTACTTTGGTTTTGGACATCCGAAGGGGTATTAATAATTATTCCGCTTATAACATTATTTTCACCGTTAAATACTCCGCGAAATCCGTTGCGAAAGTTGCCTATCGGTGTTGTCCAAGCACTGCCTTGAGTAGCGCTGAAATGGATATTGTTTGCAAGAGTAAAAGTTATCCCCAAAAAACCGTTTCTGGAACTTGCTACCCGTCTCGACAATTCCTGCAAATCGCCTGCGGTTCTGATAGTAATCTGATTCGCACTCCAATCGGTGACTGTAACTTGTGTTGCTTGCTGTGGCGATTGTGTTGGCGCTGTTGCCTGTTGAACTTGCTGTGCAGGGCGTTCGCTCGCCGCTCGTTCCACAAACGAATTTTCGATTTTTCCGCCGACGTTTGTGCCGATTAAGCCGACTAAAGCGTCTCCTTCGGCAACATCTGCATTTACACCGAGATTTCTGATAATTCCTCTATTACCCAAAAAACCGAATAAGTTGCGTTGAATAGGTGCCGAATTATCAACAACAATTCCACGCACAACGCTGTTTCCGCCGTCAAATGTTCCTTGGAAATTTCTTGCGGAAGTGCCGATAGGTACCCACTGACTACTTTGTGCAACGGTAAGATTTATATCATTTATAAGAGTGAAAATTACATTAGTGAAACCGTTTCTGTGTTCTGCTTCATTGTTGCTCGCCACTCGTCTTGAAAGCTCCCGCAAATCGTCCGCAGTTCTGATAATAATAAAACTCGCATTCCAATCGCCGACCGTAATTTGCGATTGCGTCGGCGCGGTTATCGGTGCTTGCATTTGACCGCTCCGTGGCGCTTGTGCATATATACTTACGGCAACGAGCAATACTGCTGATAAAACTCTAAAAAAAACATTCATAAATGTATACCTCTCAACTTATTTTAAATGAATTTTATTTATAAGCACTAAAGCGGGCATTGTTAAACTGCTCAAGTTTTGTAATTTTTGTAAACTACTTTTCGAAGTGGGTATCTTTCGACCTGATGAGTTAACAATGCCTGTATGCTTTATTGTCTTACATTCTGAAAAAAGATTTTTTGGAATATGAAAACGAGCAAATGAGAATTTGCTTGAATTAAGAACATAGTTAAATGGAGATTTTACGAGGTGAAAAATAACCGAAGGGAATTTTTCAGCGAGAAGCGAGAAGCGAGAAGCGAGAAGCGAGAAGCGAGAAGCGAGAAGCGAGAAGCGAGAAGCGAGAAGCGAGAAGCGAGAAGCGAGAAGCGAGAAGCGAGAAGCGAGAAGAGAGAAGCGAGAATATATATAAATATACTCAA